>DATHEW010000230.1:0-8617 GCA_035318425.1 Candidatus Acidiferrum sp.
AGCACCAATAGGCCGCGTCCTTGCCGCCGGACGCGAAGAATGCCGGAGTCATTAACGTCAACACTGCTGAAATGAAGTGGAGAATGAACGCGGCCACCATCAACTTGCCGTAGCCAATTTTGTCGGCGAACAAGCTTGTGATGATGATCACGACGCCGAACCCTGTCAGCCCGCCGCCAGTGATAGTGCCGAGTTCGGTCATGGTGAAGCCGAACTGCTCGGCCCATTGCCCGAGGATGCCACCTCGAACAGAAAAGCCCACGCCCGCAGCCAGGATTGCCATAAATCCCGCCCACAGAAGTCGTTTTGCGTTTGGCGCAATACCAATGCCGTTGCTCATAGTTTATTAGTTTTGATTGGGTTTATTGGGTAAACGATGGAAGTTTCACGATCGCGCCGCCCTTGAGCGCCGATTCATGCGCGCAAAGCCCCACGCAGGTCCAGTTCGCCGATTGCTTCGCGTTCGGGAACGGATCGCGGTTCTCGACCAGCGCGCTGATGAACTCGTTGACGAGGTGCGGATGTGAGCCGCCGTGACCGGCGCCCTGGACAAAGCTGAGGTGCGTCTTCTTGCCGAGATCGTAAACGCCCTTCGTGGTGAACTGCTGAATGGACTTCGGCAGGCGCTTCGCGAAATCGGGCGTCTTGATCAGCTTGGGAATCTTCGGCTCGGGCAGCTTCGCCGTGTGCATCACCAGCGGTTCGTGTTCGACCAGCGGCCATTCGACGGACGCTTTGCTGCCATAGACATCGATGCTCTCGCGATACTGGCGCGCCGTATCGAACAGCGACCGAATGATCCGCGCGTTGACGTCGGTATCTTTGAAATGAATGTGCGCGCTCTCAACGGCGAATGGTGAGTTGTATTTCTTCACCAGCTCTTTGCGAATGGTGCCAGAGCCAAAACACGAAACGTATTCCGCCGGCTTGCCAATCAAACCCGCCACCGGTCCGACGCAATGCGTGGCGTACCACATCGGCGGAAGGCCCGGCCAATAATTCGGCCATCCATCCATGTCCTGCTGATGACTCGCCTGGACGAACTGCAGCTTGCCGAGTTTGCCGGCATCGAGAAGTTCCTTCATGAACAAATACTCGCGCGCATACACGACGGTCTCGGCCATCATGTATTTGAGCCCGGTCTTCTTCACCAACTCCACAATCTTCTTGCAGTCCTCGATGCTGGTCGCCATCGGCACGGTACAGGCGACGTGTTTGCCAGCCTTCAGCGCCGCGATGGATTGCCAGCCATGATCCGGGATCGGCGAGTTGATGTGAACAGCATCGACGTTCGGATCTTTGAGCAGATCCTTGAAATCCGTGTAACGCTTCTCGATTCCGAATGCGTCGCCGATGGCGTGGAGCTTCTCGGGAGTGCGCTGGCAAATGGCGTAGAGATTCGCGTTGGAAAGTCGCTGGTAGATCGGGATGAATTCGGCGCCAAAGCCCAGGCCAACGATGGCGATATTGATCTTTTTGGCTGTCATCAGGTACTCACGTCATCGCCGCCAATTAACAAGTGCGTTGCGGCTAAACATGCGAGAATGCGCGCATATCAGCGGTTTTTTCCGCGCACTGTCAACTGAAAGTTCGGAGCGGCCGCTGTGAGAAACAGCGCTGGCAAAATCATGATCGGCAGCTCACGCGGAGGATTTTATTGCGTCCTTAACTGCAGCGCCGGTTCACGTCCGCGAAATGTGTTTCATGGAATTCCTCTCCGGTTCGGGGAGAGGAATTCCTGCGGCGGATGTCCTGCGACGCTCACGCAATGAAGCTGTAGTCGTACGGCTTGCGCTGTTCGCGCACGAGCCACTTGTTGGCTTCCTTGGCATTGGCGCCGGTGAATTCCTCTTTCGCAGGATTCCATTTGAGCGCCTGGTTCATGCGGACGGAGATCACGCCGAGATGCGCCACGCTGATGGAACGATGGCCGATCTCGATATCGCAGATCGGATCTTTGCGACTGCGCATGCACTCGAAGAAATTGCCCATGTGATCGCTGCTCTTGTAGAGCTTAATGGCGTTTTCCGGCAGCGGCGCCTGGAGCAGTTCGTCGTTGCTCGCCTTGATTGAGCCACGTGTCACGAAGATCCATCCGTCCGACCCGATGAACTGAACGCCATTGGGCGACTTCTTGCCTTCGCCCACCACGTTGCGATCCGTCACGGTGCTTTCGTCCACGATCGTCATGGTCACGCCGTTGGCGTACTTGCACTCGATGCGGAACTTGGACGCCGCGTCATAACCGCCCGGCGTCATCTCTTTGAGCGACTTGCCGTCGATCTCGACCGGGCCACTGCGTTCAGTGCCGTTCGCCCATTGAGCAATGTCATTGTGGTGCGCGCCCCAATCGGTCATCTGGCCGCCGCTGAATTGATACCACCAGCGGAAGTCCCAATGACAATTCTTGCCGTTGTAAGGGACCATCGGCGTCTGGCCGACGTAATAGTCCCAGTCCAGTCCCGCCGGCACCGGCTTCTCCGGAAATGGTCCTCCCGTCGGACCCGTGGGCAGATCGACGATGATGTGCTGGAGTTTGCCCAGACGGCCATTACGCACCAATTCACACGCGAGCCGGAAGTTGCGATCACTGCGCTGCTGACTCCCCACTTGAACGACACGCTTGTTGTCTCGCACGGCTTTTACGAGCCGTTTGCCTTCATCGATCGTGAGCGTGAGCGGTTTCTCCGTGTAAACATCCTTGCCGGTTTTCACCGCGAGCAAGTTCACGAGCGTGTGCCAGTGATCGGGCGTGCCGGTGATGATCGCGTGAACGTCGTCTCGCTCCATGAGCTTGCGGAAATCTTTGTACTTCTCCGGCACCTTTCCGTTCTTCGTGAACTTTTTCGAAGCGGCCTCGGCGTGGCTGTCATCCACGTCGCACACGGCGATCACGTCGGCAAACTTCGCGGCGCCCGCGCAATCGCCAGTGCCTTGTCCGCCACAACCGACCAATGCTATTCCCGGACGGTCATTCGGGCCGAGCGTTCTGGGTTGGGCCGCGTGCGCTTCTTCCATCTCAAGAAACCAACCGGGCACGCCCGTGACAGCGGTGATGGCAGCAGTGGTCTTGAGAAAGCGACGGCGATTGATGTTGAAAACTTTTGGTGTCATGGAACGGATTGCACTCGCGAGTGACGGGACGCGTCAAGGGAGAAACCGGCCGCTTGACCGAAGCCGGAACGAGGGTTCGCATCATTTCCTTCGATCCACGCTTTGTTTCCTTCGTTGCCTTCTGTCCAGGTCTTGTTACTTCCAAATTCCTGGCGGATTCCGCGAGTCGGCTCCGAAATGCTTCCAGACATGAGCGACACCGAGCCCGAAGCCGGGCTTTGAGATTAGCTTATCAATGGAACTCTTACCGTTACTGGTTCCGTGTCGTCAGAAGGGGCTCCATTCCGATGACGAAGTCTTCCTGACTGTATCTATCCGAAGCGAAGAGAGAAGAGACGGCGCTATCTAAGGCGAAAAGACTCAAGGACGGGAAATTCAGAGTGAAGAGAATTGGCGAAGAGTGGAAAATTGACCCGCGAAAATAGAGAAGGGAATTTTCATCGGTGGGACGCAACCCACAGATCGCAGGTTCCAAAGGCGGCGCGGAGCGACGCCTTGAAGCGGCCCGCCGCTCTTCCGCCGTCGCTCCGCGACGAAATCATCTCCCGACTGCCACCGTGGGCTGAACTTCGCTAACCTCTTTCGTTGTTCCCTGTCCGGTTTGAGCACCAGCGGCTACTCTTCCATGAGTGAACAGGTTGACCGACCGACAACTTTTGCGCGACTACGCCAAAAGCAGGTTGGAGGCGGAGTTTGCCGAACTGATGCGGCGGCACATTTCGCGAAGTGACAATCGCCGGGCGTGCATGCCTCACCATACGAGTTTGCATTGGGAGTGAACCGAAATCGCCGGAAAACAAAAGGTGATGAGGTACTTCATGCAGCAGGTGAGGAGCAAGCCGGCGTTGGTGAATGCGGCGTCAGCGGTGATGGGTAGGGCGTGCTGCCGTCGGCGCGCTTCTAGCCTACAGTTCGTGAGCACAGGTGCTGCCTAGCGCTGGTAAAGCGGGATGTAGTGGTACGGCATCGCCAGCATCATCGTATAGACGCTGGTCGAGTAAATGGGGCCGACGCGGCGGCCGGTATCGAGTTGCACCTCATCGGGGTCCCACCAGGACAGTTCGCCTTTGGTCGTGACACGGGCGAGCAGTAATTGCTTGTACTGCTCATACCACTTCTGCCACACCTCGCCGCCGTGCATGTATTGCGCGGGCGCGGCGTAGAAGTTCCCGTAGGTCCACCATTCGCCACGGCTCTCCTTCTGATTTTCCATCAAGTATTTCGAGCCGGCCTTCACCATCGGATCATCGTACAGGCCGCAGACTTGCAGGGAATAAATCGCTGCTGCCGTTCGCGCGAAGCCCGGCGACTGCCCCGGTTGATAAGTGAACCCACCGCTCGCGGGATGAAAACATTTCTTCACGTAGCCGACTGCAGCATCGATCGTCCTTTGCGGCACATCGATTCCGGAATTCTTCGCCGCGCGCAACGCAACGACCTGGAGCACGGTCACGGAAATATCCGCCTGGTACGCGATGGGCCGATAACGCCAGCCACCTTCATTATTTTGCGAACCGATGATCACGCGAATGATGCGGTCGAGCTTTGGCTTCATCGTCGGCGAGCGCGTCTGACCGTACATCTCAGCGAGCGCAATGGCGGCCACGCCATGGCCATACATGTATTGGCCGTTGTTCTTGTTCCCCATCAGCCCGTCGGAGGAAGTGTTATCGAGCAGGTACTGAAGGCCCATCGAAACGTTCTTTCCGAACTCGCCTTCGCCCGGGAGTTGCCCCGCAGCCTGAAACGCCATCAATGCGTAACCCGTGATCGCGATCGGATGCTGCTGCTCCATGTCCGTGCTGCCCCACGCGCCATTGGGCTGCTGCCGGGTCACGAGCCATCGTAACGCACCCTTCACCACCGCTTCGGTCTTCGCGTCGAGTTTGACCGGATCGCGAACAGGAATGGAAACGGGGTTAGCGCCGGCGGCGGCGAAAACACCAAACACCAGACACCAAACACCAACAATTATTGAATAACCAATTAGCGGAAACTCGGACGGCCCTACGCCGAATATTCGAAGCCGAAGCTTCTCCGGTTGTTGGTGTTTGGTGTCTGGTGTTTGGTGTTTGTACGTCATTTCCCGCTCTGGTCGGAAAGGTTCTTCAAGTACTGCTCCACGAGCGGCCCGTACTCCTGTGGATACTTCTCGGCCTGCGATTGCTGAATCGCCGCGCGATCACGCTGCGGCAATCCCACGAAACTGCTGCTGCTTCCCGCCGTCCCGCTTCGGTTGCCATCGGCGCCTCCGGCTCCGGCCCAGTTTCCATCCTTGCCGTCGCCACGCGGTGCCGGAGTGCCCTTGCCTTTGCCGGGCTGCTGGCCATCGCCTTTTGACTGCCCCTGGCCCTGCTTGCCCTGACCCTGGCCGGGCTGTTGACCTTTGCCCGCCATCTCGGAATTCAGTCCCGCCTGGGCAAGAGCGAGCGCAGCCTGCGCCTGAGCGAGAGCTTGTGCGGCAGCCGCAGCGTTCGCCTGCGCAGGTTGCGCTTTTTGAGCGCCGGCCTGGGCCGCCGCCTCCGTGAGAGACGCCTGAGCAGATTGCACCGCCTGGTTCGCTGCCGCCGGCAATGGACCCATCTCGCCTGTTGCGATCGGTGAAACGTCATTCAATGCCTGCTCCAACAGATTCGCCGCCGCCTGCATCGCCTGCTCGTTCGCGTTCTCCTGCGCGGCCAACAATTGCTCCGTCATCAACTTCACTTCGCGCTGGTCTTGTCCAATTTCCGGCAACGGCTTGGTCGCGTCGCCCGGCTGTTTGGGTTGCTGAGGCGCGATGGAATTCGCCGCTTCGATTGCGCCCTCCGCCTTCGCCATTTCACCGACGGCAGATTTCAGATTGCTCTCGCCCAACTGTTGCGCCGCTCGCTCGGCCGACTTTTGCGCTTCCGAAACTTTCTGCGACGGCGCTGCCTTCGCCTGTTCCGCGAGCGCGGCGGCGATCTCCTGCTGCTTCTTCAGCAACGCATCCATCAGTCCGGCGTCCGCCATTTGCGCCTGCGCTTCATTCACTTCCTTTTGGGCTTTCTCAAGAGCTGCGGCGGCATCCGCGAGGTTCTGCGCCATGTCGTTCTTCGGTAAACCAAGCTCATCGCGCAGTTCGCTGATCTTGGATTCAATGTCCTTCTTCGCTGCGAACAACTCCTTCAGCGCCTTGGCCTCCGGCTCCTGCGCCGCTTTCGCCTGCGCCTTGTCGAGCTGCGCCTTCGCCTCGTTCATCTGGTTCTTAGCCTGATCGAGATGCTGCGCTGCGGTGGGCGCGGGTTCAGCCGCTTCCTTCTGAATGTTCGCAGTTTCAACGCCCGTCTCCTGTTGCTTCACGGCGACCTGGCTGAGCGAATTCGGTTTGTCTTTTACCGCTTCCTTCGCCGTATCGAGCCGAATCTTCTGCTCATCCTTAATGACCTTGTTCACCTTTTCGCGCAGTTCCTCGAGCGACGCCAATTGCTTCTCCGCTTCCTCCATTTTCGCAATCTGCTTGTCCAACTCCTCGTTCGCACGCTTCAACGCATCGACCGCCGCCTGCTCTGCCTCGGGTGAATTTTTGCTCTGCGCCAAATCCTTTTGCGCCTTCTCCATCTGGTTCGCGGCTTCATTCAACGCCTGCGCGGCTTCCGGTGCATCACTCGATGCCTTCTGCTGTGCGGATTGAGTGTCGTCGCGAATCTCCCCCTGCTTCGGCGCCTGCGCTTTGAGTTCCTGTGGCTTCTGTTCCGCGGCCGCAGTCTCCTCCTTCAGCTTCTCCTCGCGCTGAATCAACTCTTCGACCTGTTTCTTCAACTCACGCAAATTGGCGAGCACGCTCTCCGGCTTGGTCGCGTCCTTCTCCGCTTTCGCCAGCGCTTCCTGCAACTCCCGCTTCGCCAACTCAAGATTCGTGAGCCCGTCCATCTCTTTCGGGGGCGCTTCCTTGAGCTTGTTCTTGATGTCTTTGCTCGCGCTCAACACCTCCCGCGCCTCCTGCATCGTCGCGACCGCGTCGCGGAAATACGACGCTGCGGTCGGCACCACGTCGTTGATGTCGCGCCGGATCAAATCGGTGTTGTCCACCACCTCGAACTGTTTGTCCTCGGCATCGCGCGCCTCCTCGCGCCGCTCCATCTTTCGCGTGAAATCGATCACCTGCTTCTGCTGGATGATCGTGTTCTCTGTTTCCTGGATCGCGGCGCGCAACAGATCCGCGAGATCCTTCGACATCAGCAACGCGCGTGCGACATCTCGCATCTGATCGCGTGCTTTCTTCTCGTTGCCCGTGGCGCTGAGCAGCTTCGAATTCTTCAAATCATCCAGCGCGGCATCGAGCGCCGCCACAAGTC
Organism: Candidatus Acidiferrum sp.; assembly: GCA_035318425.1. Lineage (GTDB taxonomy): Bacteria > Verrucomicrobiota > Verrucomicrobiia > Limisphaerales > SIBH01 > JANNGC01. Next base: position 7,434 of record DATHEW010000230.1, read on the forward strand.
CGCCCGTCCTGGCCTGGTCCAACGCCGCTTTTGGCCGCTCACCGGTGGCGCTGCCGTCAGTTTCTTTCGCCAGCGATTCGATCTTCTTCAATACCATCACGGTCTCGTCCTTCAATGCCGCCTGATCGATGCCTTGCTGCTGCAAGTAACGCTTCTCGTCTTCGCTGAAACCATTCGCGCCGCCCTTCTGGTCCGTGGAACGCGCGAGCCACACGCCGAGGCGCATGTTCGAAGACTGCCGCGCCGCCAAACCGCGAAGCATCAGCGAAATTTCGTAGAGCGCCTGCTGCCGCTGATACTCGAGCAACAATTGCTTGAGCTGCGTGATGATGGTCTTCTGGTTCGAGTAAGCCTCCGTAACGTTTTTCTTCGACGCCGCATCATCTCCCGATTTGTCCGCCTGCTGGAGCAAGGCAATCACCTGCGCCATCTCACGTTCCGTCAACCGCCCGAGCACCGTCCGGATCGCGCGCAACACCTTCACGTCTTCGCCCGCGATGCCATTCCGATCGAACTCCGTGATCACACTCGATAGCTGATCCGCCACGCGCTGAGTCGTCTTCTGAATCTGCTGCTGCTTGAGCTGTTGCTGGAGGATGCGCTCGTTGCCAGGAGGAGCCGCGGCGCTGATGATCATGGCAAACGTCAGCAGCAGCGCGGTGGCGCGAAGGAAAATTCTTGGCGTTCTCATCATGCACAGAACCGCCCGAGCGCCGGGCGGTTTTGAATCCCCATCAGATTGCGGCACGCCAGGGTGTTATTCAAACGGAAACCCGTTCATCGCCGCCCCAAACCCGAAGAGCCTCACGCAAAGGCGCAAAGCTGCAAAGAAAGACCGACAAGATTCATTCAATTTGGCCTAGCCGCCTGCTGACCTCCCTGGCGTCTGAAGTTTGCCACGCCGATTCCGTTGCTTCTTCGCGCCTTTGCTCGGCTCAGAAAACCGTCGGCACACCTTCCTCCAGCACCTTGATGTGATGTGCGATGCCATCGCGTTCCGCAATTTCCTTCAGCCAGCGCGGCGGTTCATCCATCGCTTCGAACGAGAGCTTGAACGTGCCGAAGTGCATCGGGATCAACCAGTGCGCGCCGATGTCGCGGAACACTTTCACCGCTTCATCCGGCCCCATGTGAACGTTGCGAAATGAATCCGGGAAATAAGCACCGATCGGCAGCAACGCGAT
>DATHEW010000231.1:0-6982 GCA_035318425.1 Candidatus Acidiferrum sp.
TTCGTGCGATGACGCACGCCCAAGCGAAACAGCGCCACGCGCAACTCGCCGAAGAGATCCGCGGACACGATCATGCCTATTACGTGGAAGCGCAGCCGGTCATCAGCGATCAGGAGTACGACCGGCGATATCGCGAGTTGATCGATCTGGAAAAAGAATTTCCCGATCTCGTCACGCTGGATTCACCAAGCCAGCGCGTCGGTGGCGAACCGCTGACTGGTTTCAAACAAGTCCAGCATCTGCGACCGATGATGAGCCTGGACAACACTTACTCGCAGGAAGAAGTGCGCCAGTTCATCGCGCGCGCGCAAAAGCTTCTGCCGAACGAAAAGCTCGAATGGACCGTCGAGCCGAAGATCGATGGCGTGGCGATGAACCTGCGCTATGTGGACGGAGTATTCACCGTCGGCGCCACGCGGGGTGATGGCACCACGGGCGACGACATCACGACGAACTTGAAAACGATTCGCAGCATTCCGTTGAGGCTGCACAAGCCACAGAAGCACAGAATCACGGAGAACGGAATACCATCAGTGCTTGAGGTGCGCGGTGAAGTTTACCTGCGGCTTGCCGGGTTCAAAAAGTTGAACGAGGAACGAATCGCCGCAGGCGACGAGCCTTTCATGAATCCCCGCAACGCCGCCACTGGTTCGCTGAAACAACTGGATACGAGAACGGTCGCCAAGCGCCCGCTCGACATGATCGTGTACAACAACGGCCAGGTGGAAGGCGCCGAGATTCCCGAAACACAGTTCGAGTTGATTGCGTGGTTAAAGGCGCTCGGCTTCAAAACGCCAGACAAGGTTTGGCTGTGTCGTGACGCGGAGGATGTGCTCGCCGCGATCGACGAACTCGACAAGATCCGCCGCAAGTTCGATTACGATACGGATGGCGCGGTGATCAAACTCAACGCGATTCCATGGCGCGAGAAACTCGGCGCGACGTCGAAAGCGCCGCGCTGGGCGTTCGCTTATAAGTACGCCGCCGAGCAAGCGGAGACGAAGCTGCGCGCGATTTCCATCCAGGTCGGCCGCACCGGTGCGCTCACTCCAGTGGCCGAGCTCGATCCGGTTCATCTCGCGGGCACCGTCGTGAAACGGGCGACGCTTCATAACGAAGACGACATGCGGCGCAAAGACATCCGCGTGGGCGATACGGTGATCATCGAAAAGGCAGGTGAAATTATTCCTGCCGTTGTGCAAGTCGTCATCGGGAAGCGCTCCGGCGAGGAAAAAGTTTTTGAATTCCCTAAGACCTGTCCCGAGTGCGGTTCCCACGTTACCCGTTCAAGTGCTGATGGAGAGCAAGTCGTCCTGCGTTGCACCAATCCAGATTGTCCGGCCCAGGTGCGCGGACGCATCGAACATTTTTGCGCGCGCGGCGCGATGGACATCGAAGGCGGTGGGGAAGCTCTCGTGGGACAACTCGTCAATCGCGGCCTCGTTCGCGACATGGCGGACCTTTACAAGCTTTCGCTCGCGGATCTACTCCAACTCGAACGCATGGGCGAAAAGTCCGCGCAGAATTTTCTCGGTGCGATTCAAGCCAGCAAATCCCGCGACCTCTGGCGGCTGCTCTTTGGCCTCGGCATCCTTCACGTCGGCTCCGGTGTCGCCAAGAGCCTGGCACGCGCACACCAGACGCTCGACGATTTGATGGTCGCGTCAGTCGATCGGGTGAATGCCATCGAGGACATCGGTGAAGTGATCGCGCGCAGCGTTGTCTCGTGGTTCGGCGATCCTCGGAATCGCGAACTCATCAGCCGCTTGCGCGCGGCGGAGGTGAACTTCACTTCATCGCTCTACAATGCGGCCTCCGCCGCAGGCCCTTTCGCGGGAAAGACGTTTGTTCTAACCGGCACGCTTTCCACAATGACGCGCGAGCAGGCCTCAGCGAAAATCGAAGCGCTCGGCGGCAAGGTCAGCAGCAGCGTGAGCAAGAAAACGGATTACATCGTGGCCGGCGACGACGCCGGCTCAAAACTGGAGAAGGCACAGAAGCTCGGAGTGAAAATCCTGGATGAAGGCGGGTTCGCTCAACTCTGCGAAACACGCACCGCCTGAATCCTTGCCCGTTCGCAAATTCGGTCCGAGCTGCTCACGGTGCCGGCCGCGCGCTCATTCACCTGTCCTGAACTGAGCCGCCAAAGACACGGAGGTTCCGGTTCCGGGACACAGTGTTGCGTATTAATGCTTACACGTCCGTGGGCTCTGCGCCTGCCGCTTTGACATGGCAATACCTTTGCTGAGGGAATCCGGCGCAGTGCGCCAATTGAATGAAGATTGGGATTCCTTCTCTGACCGGAAGACGTGACATGCCGGTGCCGTTCACGCGCGGGTTGCGCGGGGAACCGCCGACACTTGTTGATAGCGCACCGCGGTCTGTTCCTCGGCGTGCGTTCGCCTTCACCTTGATGGAGATCGTAGCGTCGCTGGTGATCCTCGGGATCATGATCACGGGAATTGTGATCACTTACATCCAGGCGCATCGCACTGCCGAATGGAGCACTTACTCTCTGGCGGCACACTCACTGGCAATGCAGTCGGTCGAACAGGTTCGCGCCGCCATGTGGGACACGTATCGATACCCGGCGGTGGACATGACAACGAACGTCGCCATGCGCGTGACGAACGTCCTTGATGTGCCCATCTCAAAAACGAATCTCGTTTACGCCACGAATCGGGTGGTGGTGACTTCGATGGGCACGACTCCTCCGCTCAAGAAAATCTACGTGGAGACGACGTGGAAATTCATGAACCGTGGCGTATTCACCAATTCCATCCTGACCTATCGCGCTCCAGACCAATGAAACTGCTCGTCGCTCAAGATCGGTTATACCATCGCCGGGCGGCCACGCTGGTCGAGTTCATGGTCGCCATGTTGACGATGACCATTGCCGTCGGCGCCATCCTTTCGGCTTACATGTACGGGATGCGCACGACGGAATTCATCAGGCCCAAGCTGCTGGCCAGCGATGACGCGCGGAAAATGATTTCATTGATCACGGATGAGATTCGCTCCGCGAACGACATCAACGTCGGGAACGCAACGCTGAGCTCTTTCACGAGCGCGGCGGCCAACACGCTACAGCAAGGCAACGCGATCCAGATTTATCCCGGCACCAACAGCAATGTGTTCGTTCGTTATTTCGTGGACGCGGTAGATAAGCGGCTGAAACGCACGACGAATAATGTGACCGCACGGGTGATCGCAGAGTCGGTGACGAACCGGGTCGTGTTCGCATTCGAGGACTATACCGGAAAAACTCTTACGACGAAACCGGGGACGATCATCGTGGGCATGAACCTGCATTTTTTTACGCAGTTCCGCGCGAATACGAACTCGCTGGGGTTTTACGATAATTACCGACTCAGCACCAAGGCCACGCGACGCATCTACGTTTACTGATATGAAAACGCAACTTCATCGGCAGAGACAGCGCGGGTCCGCTCTGGTCACGATCCTGATCCTCGGAACGATTTCGCTCATCGCCGCCGGTTCGCTTTTGGCGTGGACCACGACGAACAGCAACCTGACCTCGCGCAACAACGAATATTACAACGCAGTCGCGGCCGCCGAAGCGGCGACGGAGAAGATCATTGGCAAGATCGCTTACGATTATCGCGAAGGCGGCGAAGCGGTGAACCAGGCCAATCTACCCACGTACCGACAGATGACTCCTGTGGCAGCGGAAGACGCCATCATGGGCAACTTTGCGTTCACTGATGGACAGAGCAGCAGCGCCAGCAAATCATATGTGGCATGGCTGCCGCCATCTGGATTCAAGGTTTTGAATTCACGGTTCAGCGGCTTGCAGGGTTACACCACTTCTTTTCGGGTAGTGTCCAATGCGCGGGACAAAAAAGGGCGCTGGGGCATTACCGGCGGTGTCCGTCAGGATGTGGATGTCACCACCATCCCACTTTTTCAATTCGCGATTTTTTACAACCTGGATCTCGAGATTCATCCCGGCCAGGCGATGACGGTGACAGGACCGGTTCATGGCAATTACGACATTTATCTGAAGCCTGGCGCGGACCTGACCTTTGAGGGCACGGTGACCGCGGCGGGATCACTCATCTACGGCAAACGGCCGGGCGACTGCGAATCCAGGACCAGTAATCCCATCATCGATTTCGCCATACCGCCCTCCGATACCGGGAACCAATTGAACATGCCGGTAGGCACCAATGGAACGGCCGCGAACGTGCGCCAAATCGTCGAGCAGCCACCCGCCGGCGAATCGGCACTGTCGGCCATGGGCCAGCAACGCTTTTTCAATAAGGCGGACATGATTATTGAACTCACCGGCAGTACCCTGGGACCAACCGTGAAAGTTAAAAGTGGGTTGGTCGACAATTTCGCAACCGTGATTCCTCCTGGGCAGTGGAACAACAAGTTCGTGAGCTACGGAAACAGCTTTTACAACAAGCGTGAGAGTAAGACAGTCAAAGTCGTGGACATCGACGTGAAGGCTTTGAAAAAGTGGAGTGAGACCAACATAACTCTGCGTCCGAAAATCGGAGGCGATGTCTCAATCATTTACGTGGATGATCGACGAACCCCGGGGGCCACCGAACAACTGGGTGTGCGGGTATTCAACGGTGAGGAACTTCCGACCGAAGGTCTAACCATCGCAACCCGCGATCCCATTTACGTGAAAGGCGATTTCAACAACAAGGTCGGCGCTGGAATCAGCACAGGCCACAACACCACATACACGCGCCCTGCGGCCTTGATCGGTGATGCCATTACGATCCTTTCCAAGAACTGGAATGATAGCGGTTCGCTCCTGGCATTGCTTGGTTCTCGGGACGCGGCCAACACCACCGTCAACGCGGCGTTCATGGCCGGCATCAATCAATCCGCGAGCTGCAATTATAGCGGCGGCGTGGAAAACTTCCCGCGTTTCCTGGAGGACTGGAGCGGCATCACCTTCACCTACAACGGCTCGATGGTGGTGATGTATGAAAGCCAGATCGCCAAAGGACTCTGGCTGGGCACCGGCGCAACGATCGGCATTTACAATCCGCCGATTCGCGACTGGGCCTTCGACCAGAATTTCAAGAACCCAGCCAAGCTGCCGCCCGGAACGCCCTCGGCGCGCACGACCTACCGCACGGCCTACGCCGTGTTGAAACCAAACACCACACCACCATGATCGGATGCGAAGCGTAGTTCTCATTGCTGCGCTGTTCGCAGGCCTGATGTTCGATGCTTCGGCATCGAAGATCGCCTTGCATACCCGCACCGAGCGGCCGCCGGAGATGGCGCCGATCACGGTGCTTGAAATCATTCACGAGTCCGCGCGCTACTGGGTCCGCCTGCCGCGGCAATGGGAACATCAGGCGGACGCCGAAGCCGGAACGGTCACGCTTTCCTCGGCCGATACGCACACCGCCGTCCTGCTGCGTTTCTACTCGGGCGATGCGGGCGATGCGCACACATCCGCAGAAGCGTTGCGGCAGACTGCTGCGCCACATCTCAAGGGTCTTAAGCTGATGGAGGAATTTTCGTTTCGCACCCACGAAAGTGAAGGAACAGGAATGCTTTTCAGCTACGAACCGGACATGCGCTGTCGCATCGGCCTGGTTCCGCTCGTGCGCGGTTACGTGACGCTCGCCTTTTGCTCACCTGCTTCTGCAGCCGCCAATGGCGAACGCGTCCTCACCGGCATGCTCTCCACTTTCCGCAGCATTGGCGATGAAGAGGCCGCCGAACGGCATGCGGAAGAACGGCGCTTAATTCGCCTGCAGCCCATTCAACGCCCGGCGCCCAACGTAATTCAGGGAATGAAACCCGTGGAGCCGCCACCGCTTCCGCCGGTCTATGAGCCTCCTCCGCCGCCTACGTGGATGGAACAACACCGCGAAGGCTTTTATCTTTTCGTCGGCTTCGCCCTGCTCGCAGCATTGACGCATTCTGTCCTGTCGCGGCACCGGCGCGAGGCGGAGATTCGCGCTCTCTCCGGCGGCTATCTCAGTGACGGCACCGAGGTGGCGAAGTTCCTGATGCCCGATTGGTTTGCGCCACTTCCGGCGCCGAAGCCGATCCTTGTTCCGACGGACGCGGTGCCCGTAATGGCAGAGACATCAAGTCGCGAGACCGCGCCGTTGCCCGATCCCGTCACGGAGTTCCTTTTTGAATATGCGCCGGAAGCACTTGCATCGATTCGCGCGACTTTGAAAGAACTGGTCGGCACGGATGAACCGCAGGCGCGGAAGGATGTGCTGTTGAAACTCCACACGCTGATCCTGGGCTTGAGCACAGAAGCGAATTGCTGGGAGCTTCGTCCCGTGTGGCAATTGAGTTCCGCGCTCGACCTGCTGGTCAAACGCATCGCCGACAAACCAAAGGACGCCACCCCTTCCGCCATCCGCACCATCAGCACCGCGTGCGACCTGCTGCACGAGCTTTGCGTGCCGGGCATCCGCCCTAACCTGATCATCGAACCACCGCCACGCATTTTGGCGGTGGATGACGAACCACTCTGCCTGCGCGCCCTGGCCTTTGCGCTCCAGAAGGCAAACCTCGCTCCCGACGTGGCGCAAGATGGCAAACGCGCCGTGGAACTCGCCACGCAAAAGCCCTACGACGTCATCTTCATGGATATCCAAATGCCGGAGATGGATGGACTCGCGGCCTGCACCAACATCCAGCAGACGCCACTCAACAGCGATACGCCGATTGTGTTCGTCACCGTGCTTTCCGATTTCGCCATGCGCGCGCGCACCATTGCGATCGGGGGCACCGATTTCATGGCGAAGCCGTTCCTCGTGTTTGAGATGAGCTTGAAAGCCATCACTCTGCTCATGCGCAAACGGCTGGACGTGGCGAAAAAGAACCGCGCGCCGCTCTCCGCCCCCACGCCCGTGGCCACGACGGCAAAGGTACCCGCGCTCGTTGCGAGTCCTGCTGCCGCTGCAACACCGGCTCCGGTGGCCGTGCCCGCACTCGTCCCTCCGACACTGCCAACCCCCGC
>DATHEW010000232.1:0-4619 GCA_035318425.1 Candidatus Acidiferrum sp.
AAGCGGCCACCTTTTCGCGCGCTAGATACTGATAGCGAAGACGCGTTCAAGAAACTGCGTCGTGATGGTTCCATGTGACTTTGTATGAGCACCCTTGCGACCGCTACGACTTTTCAAAACGACGTTCTCACTCAGAAAGGAACCGTTCTCGTGGATTTCTTCACGGACGGCTGTGGTCCGTGCCGCATGATGTCTCCCGTGCTCGACGAAATTTCGCGTGAACGTTCCGACATCAAGATCGTGAAGGTTGATGCCGGCACGAGCTACGAACTCGCCGCAAACTACGGCATCTCAGCAGTACCAACATTTATCTTGTTCGCCAACGGCGCGCCTAAAGCGCAGTTCGTCGGCGCTCGATCCAAGAGAGATTTGCTCGCTTGGATCGAATCCAATCGCTGATCAGAATTCATGAAAACGAACGGCCACGGCTCCCACATGCCGACTGAACAACTCAAGATCGTGATCGTCGGCCATGTCGATCACGGCAAATCCACTTTCGTCGGACGCCTGTTCCACGACACCGGGTCACTGCCGGATGGAAAGCTGGAGCAACTCCAGCGCATCGCCGAGCGGCGCGGTGTGCCGTTCGAGTGGGCGAACCTGATGGACGCTCTGCAATCCGAGCGCGATCAGAACATCACCATCGACACCGCGCAGATCTGGTTCCAGACGAAGAAGCGCCAATACGTCATCATCGACGCGCCGGGCCACAAAGAGTTCCTCAAGAACATGGTCACGGGCGCGGCGAACGCCGAAGCTGCGTTGCTGCTCATCGACGCGCATGAAGGCGTGCAGGAAAATTCGCGCCGCCATGGTTATCTGCTGAACCTTCTCGGCATCCGCCAAATCGCAGTGCTGGTCAACAAGATGGACTTGGAGAACTATTCCGAGGCGCGCTTCAAGCACGTTGAAACGGAATACCGAGCTTGGCTCAAGAGCATCGGCGTCGAGGCGAAGGTGTTCATTCCGATCTCAGCGTATCACGGACAGAACATCGCCGAACGCAGCGACAAGATGCCTTGGTACACGGGCCCGACCGTGGTCGAAACGTTGGATGACTTCAAGGTCGGAGAGCCTCCCGAAGGCCAGCCGCTGCGTTTTCCGATCCAGGACGTTTATCGTTTCGACGAACGGCGCATCATCGCCGGGCGCATTGAGGCCGGCTCTATTAAAGTTGGCGACAAATTGCTCTTTGCGCCCAGCAACAAGACGAGCACGGTGAAAACCATCGAGCGATGGAACGCGCCGCAGAGCGATGTCGCATTTGCTGGAGAATCCATCGGCGTGACGCTGACAGAGCAAATCTTCGTCGAGCGCGGCGCGGTCGCGGCCCTTGAAACGACCCCGCCTTACGAGTTGACGAAATTCAAAGCGCGCGTCTTCTGGCTCGGCAAACAGCCGTTCAAGAAAGGCAAACGCTACAAGATCAAACTCGCGACACAGGAAGCGGAGTGCGAGATCGAGACGCTCGAAAAAGTGATCGACGCTTCGACACTCGAAACGGTGAAGCGCGACACCGATGAAGAATACGTGGGTCGCCACGAAGTGGGCGAACTCACCATTCGCACGCGGCGCCCTGTCGCGTTCGACGCCATCAATGAGATTGTTCCGACAGGACGTTTCGTGATCGTGGATGGTTTCGATGTGAGCGGCGGCGGCATCATCGTGGCGGATAATTATCCGCGTCGCTCATCGGATTCGCTGCACAAGAGCGACAACATTTTCTGGAGTCACGGCAAAGTCACAGCGGAGCAGCGCGCGCTGCGTAACAATCATCCGGGGCGCATCATCTGGCTCACCGGTCTTTCGGGCTCGGGCAAGTCAACCATCGCGACCGAGCTTGAGCGCGAGTTGTTCAATCACGGCAAACACGTTTACGTGCTCGACGGCGACAACATCCGTCATGGCCTGAACAGCGATCTCGGTTTCTCGCCTGAAGACCGAAAGGAAAACATCCGCCGGATCGGTGAAGTCGCGAAGCTGTTCGCGGACGCCGGCACGATCGTGATCACATCGTTCATCTCCCCGTATCGCGCCGATCGCGATCTGGTGAGAAAGATCGCGGCGCCGGGAACGTTCATCGAAGTGTTCGTGAATGCGCCGGTGGAAGTTTGCGAGCAACGTGATCCGAAGGGTCTCTACGCCAAAGCACGCGCGGGCGAGATCAAAGAATTCACCGGCATCTCGGCCCCTTATGAAGCTCCATCAAAAGCGGAGGTCGAATTGCCGACTGACAAACTCACGGTGGCGGAAGCAGTGGCGCGTGTAGTCGAGTTTCTCCACGTCGAGTCAGATGAGTCGGAAGTTTCGATTTGATAATTGCCACAGAGACTCTGAGACACAGAGTCAAAAACTCTGTCTGTGTCTCTGCGACTCTGTGGCTAATACTTCGCAGAGATGAGCCAATCCATCGATACCCTGGGAATCATCGCGGGCGACCGCGGGCTTCCGCTGTTGCTCGCGCGTGAGGCGCGTGCCGCGGGCGTGCGCAAGCTCATCGCCATCGGCTTTGAGGACCAGAGCAATCGCGAACTCGAATCACTCGTGGACAAGATGGTCTGGATGAAGCTCGGCCAGCTTTCCAAACTCATCGAAGCGTTCAAGGATCACGGTGTGAAGCAGTGCGTGATGGTGGGTAAGATTCAGCCGAAAACATTTCTCGATGTTCGCCCCGATCTCCGCACGGCGATGGCCGTGTTGAAGCTCAAAGAGAAAAACGCGCACACACTTTTCGGCGCGTTCGCTGACGAACTTCTGAAGGACGGCATCGAATTAATCCCGGCCACACCGTGGCTACAGCCGATCATGCCGTCCGACGGGTTTCAGATCGGTCCCAAGTTAAGCGATGAAGAACGCGAGGACGTGGCATTCGGCTTTCGCATCGCTAAGGAAGTTTCTCGTCTGGAGATCGGCCAATCCGTCGTGGTGAAGAGAGGATCTGTGCTGGCCGTAGAAGGTTTCGAAGGCACTGACAAATGTCTCGCTCGCGGCGGTGAACTGGCCGGCAAAGACGGCGACGGGGTGGCCGTGAAAGTCGCGAAGGACAAGCACGACATGCGCTGGGACATCCCATGCATTGGCGCCGGCACGATCGAGACGTGCATCGCCGCGCGCATTCGCGTGCTCGCGTTGGAAGCCGGCAAGACGCTGTTGCTGGATCGCGAGCAAGTGGAAGCTCTCGTGAAGAAGCACAAGATTTCGGTCGTGACCGTAAGCTAATTCTAGCGTGCCGGGCATTTTTCCGGATTTCGGCTTGGGAGTTGCGAGCAGACCTTTGACGGCCGCGAGCCCTGACCCGGCAAGATGCCGGGGGCTCGTTGCTCCAGGTTTGTTCCGCCGTTACACTCGCCCGCATGAACGAAATGATCGCGCGCTACGAGCAGATGGTGCAGCAGTTTCCGCAGAACGAACTCGCGCTCGGCAATAAGGCGTGTGCAAAAGCTGCGTTCGAAAAAGCGTTGCAACTCGCGATCGATCAAAACCACGAAGGCCCGCAGATGGAGATGGAAGAGGCGCTGGGGGAGTTGGATTGAGTTGATTAATCAGTAATCAGTAGGTCGGTGGTTCAGAAGCAACTCACGGACGCAACGGGTTGATTACTGACCTACTGATTACTGATTACTTCCAAAAAGAAAGGCTCGCGCCATCGAGACGCGAGCCCGGCTTGAGGGATCAAAACTCAGAAGTTAAACTCCACTTGCGCCCAGAACTTATGGACGTCTGAAGCGACTGTTGCCGCGGTGGCACCGAGCGGGTCCTTGCCGTCGTAGTAAGCGTACTTCACCAGCGCGGTCCAGTGCTTGCCGAACTTCTTCGACGCCATCACGTCGTATTCATAGCCGAAGTCCGCGCCGCCGCTGTCCGCTTCGAACTTGTGATACACCGCGCGGATCGGGATGTCGTGGGGAAGCATCACCTGTACGAAACCGTAAATGTCCTGCAATCCTTTGGCGGGCGTGGCAACGAACATGTCAGCCCAACCGTTAAAAGCGTGAAGCGTGGCCAGCGGAGTCTTAAAGCCGACGCTGCCGGGAGCGTTGTCATCGCTGTCCGTCCCGAGCACTTCGTAACCGCCGCCGAATGAGACAGGCTTCACCGTTGCGCTCGCCTCGATGTTGTAATACTCCGCTGCGTAATCCTGCGGGTTGTCCTTGTAGTCGGTTTGATACGCGAACTCCGCGCGATAACCGAGCGACACCAATTCATGCACTGGAGTTGCGCCTGCGAAGTAGCCGCCGTAAGTCGCGCATGAGTTTGCAAACCCTGCGCCGTTCTCCAGATCGAGCAGGTAGCTGTAGCCGACGAAGCGTCCGAGTTTCAAACCGGAGTAGGCGACATTGATCAGGTGCGACGATGAATCAAAATCGCGATTCGGACTCGCGGCGGGAAGGCCATCAACATCTCCGAAGGGGCGATGCACGTCCCACACGTAGCCATACATCAGTGAGAGATCCGGAAGCGGTTTACTCTCGATCGTTCCGGCGTCATACGTCTGCATGTTTTGGCGCCAGCCGACGTCGCCGATGAAGCGATGGTTATCCAACACGATGCGTTGGCGTCCGCCCTTGAGCGTGACCCAGTTCGTATAGTTGTAGCTCAGCCACGCCTGATTGATCTCC
>DATHEW010000233.1:0-7550 GCA_035318425.1 Candidatus Acidiferrum sp.
CTCCAAGTGCCGCGAGCGCGTGGGGTGACGCAGCTTGCGCAGAGCTTTCGCTTCAATCTGCCGAATGCGTTCACGTGTCACTTTGTAAAGCGTGCCCACTTCCTCGAGAGTGCGCCGGGAACCGTCCACCAGCCCAAAACGCATTTCCAAAATCTTCCGTTCACGTTCGCTCAGCGTCGCCAACACCTCCGTCACACGCGCTCGCAACAAGCTGCTGCCCGTAAGATCCGATGGATTGCCAGCGCCCTTGTCTTCGATGAAATCACCGAAGCACGCGTCGTCGTCGCCCACAGCGGCCTGCATCGAGATCGGCGTCTGAATCATCTTCAGCAACGCACGGACGCGATCGGGAGTCAGGTGCAACTCTTCGGCGAGTTCTTCTGGCGTGGCGTCACGATCGAACGCTTGGAACAACTCCTTCTGCACGCGCAGCAGCTTGCCAATGACCTCAATCATGTGGACCGGGATACGAATGGTGCGGGCCTGGTCCGCGATGGCGCGTGTGATCCCCTGCCGAATCCACCAGGTGGCGTAGGTGGAAAATTTGTAGCCGCGGCGATACTCGAATTTCTCGACACCACGCATCAGTCCGATGTTTCCTTCCTGGATCAAATCAAGGAAAGGCAGTCCGCGATTGAGATATTTCTTCGCGATAGAGATCACGAGACGCAGGTTGGCCTCGGCCATGTGCCGTTTCGCCGAATCCGTGACAGCCGCGAAGTGATGCAACTGACGGTGCGCATCGAGATATTCGTCTCGAGGCATGCGGACAAAGGATTCCAGTACGCGAAGTTTTTGCTCCTCGGACGTGAAAAGAAATTCCTCAGTCTTCGATCTCCGGCGGGAAGCGAGATCAACCACCACGCGCCCGCTGCTCTGAAACTGATCGTGAATGTTTCGCGTCACCGAAACCATTTCCTCAAGAGTCGATGCCTTGAAGCGAAACTTCGGCAATGTGGCCTGCAACGTATGGTCCACCGCCTGGAATTCCTTCAACCGCTTGGCGCGTGAGGCTGGGTTCGTGGCCGTGTGCCACGCCGCAAATTTTTCGTCCGCCTCGCGATCGAGCGTGCGCACGCGCTTGATCAACGTCTTCAGTTTCGCCAGATGCTCGTCACGTTTCTCCAGTTCGATATCGACGATGACGCGGTCAAAACGCTCCTTCGGCGGCTCGGCAATCAACTTCTCCGCGAGAGCAATATGCTCTTTGGCGGTGAAGCCGAGACGATACAAAATCTTTTTCTGCTCCAGGCTCGCTGCTTCCATTTTTTTGCAGAGGGCGACTTCCTGCTCGCGGCTCAGCAACGGCACCTTGCCCATCTGCCGCATGTAAACGCGCAGCGGGTCGTCCAGTCCGTCGGACGGCACTCGGCTTTCGTCGTCCACCGGCGCATCGGCCCTGGTCTCGGCTGGTGCGGATTCCGCCTCCGCGGCGTCAACAATCGTGATCTCGAGCGCGTTCAGTTCGGCGTAAATCTGATCGAGCAGTTCCGGCGTGGTGATGCAATCCAGCAGCGCTTCATCCACATCGCTGCTCGTCAAATGGCCCTGGTCTTTGGCAATGACCAGTAGTTCTCGAATCTTTTCGCCGACGTCCACAAGAGCCATCGGCTTCACGCCGATGCCTTGAAGCCGCGGGACTTCAGTATGGGGCAAAGAAGCGAGGCGTCGGCCAGCGGCCTTTGCCGGCGCGGCCGGACCTGTGCGAGTTGCCGGCGACACAGCAGCGAACTTTTCACCAGGGACGATAATCACCGCGCCAGGGGCACCCGCGCGAACAGCTTTAACAGCTTTAGAATTTGCCATTTTGGTTCCCGTTTCTGAAAGAGAAGAAGGGACGCCCATGCTCTCATAGATTCAGTTCTAGTCAAACAACGACTGCGACTTTCTCTTCATCCACCAGTGCAATTGCTCTCTCGACAGCCTCCTGAAAGTGTTCGTGCGAAATCCGCATCTCAACGGCGTTACCTTCGCGATTGTAGAAAAAAGAACGGCCCAGCCGGAATGAACGGATCACGGGCTTGGCCCTGGTTGCCTGACGAAGGTTGCAACTGTTGGGTTGATATCGCTGCGGAATGATCTGCGCCGCTGATTTCGCGAGTTACTGCCGCGGACGAAGCAGGATGGCTTTTTTCGTTGTGCCATCCACCTCGACGCTTTGGGTGGTGATATCGGGATCGTCTTTCAGCGCGTGATGAACGATGCGGCGATCGAATGCGTTCAACGGTTCGAGTTCCACGACATCGCCCCAGCGGCGCACTTTCTCCGCGGCTTCCTGCGCCTTCTTGATCAGCTTTTCTTTTTCCAGCGCGCGATATCCGCCCACGTCCACCGTGACCTTGGGCGCGCTCTCATCCATCTTGAAGAGGATGCGATTCACGAGGTACTGAAGATCGCCCAGCGTTTGTCCCTGGCGGCCGATCAATCGTCCCGAATCGTCCGTTTTCACGTCGAGCGTCAAGCCGTCTTCGAACTGGTGCTCCTCGATCTCGGCCTGGAAGCCGAGGCCTTCGAGAATCGTCGCGAGAATTTCTTTCGGTTGCGTGGCCATATCACTTTTTCTTTTTTGCCGGGACGGCGGCGACGACCGGAACGGTAGCCGCGGCTTCTTTGGACTTGGTCAGTTTGGTCTGAAGAATCGTTAGCAAGTTCTGAACAGTCCAGTAAAGCACCAAGCCCGACGGCATGTTGTAGAGAAACACCAGGAAGATGAGCGGCATGTACTTCATCATCATCTGCTGCGCCGGGTCCATGCCGGGCGACGGCGGCGTGAGTCGCGCCTGCCAGAACATCGTCACGCCCATGATGAGCGGCAGCAGGTTGAATGGAAAATCCAAGCCCGGAATGAAGAACAACGTGTCGGCCCGCGAGAGATCGCGCACCCAAAGAAACGGCGTGCCGCGCAGCTCGATCGCGTTCGGGATCATGCGGAAGAGCGCGAAGAAAATCGGCATCTGCACCAGCATCGGCCAGCAGCCGTTCATGGGGTTGATCTTCTTCTCCCGCATGAACTCCATGGTCTTCTTGTTGGCTTTGACCGGATCGTCCTTGTACTTCTCCTTGATCTTCGCCATCTCCGGTCCGAGCGCCTGCATGCGCTTCATCGAGCGTGTGCTCGCGGCGGTCAACGGCCAGAACACTGCCTTGATAATGATCGTGAGGACGATGATCGCGATGCCGTACGGCATGAACTTGTGCAGCCAGTTCATGCTGCGCAGGAACACCTTGGAGATCGGGCTGAAGAATCCGAAATCCATGATCACATCCGCCTGGCGGCGCAATTGCGACAATGACTTCTCCTGCTTCGGTCCCGCGTAGATCGTGAATTGGCGATCCACGAACTGGTTCGGGGCGATGTTCGTGGCCGGGTAATAAAGCATGCCTTCGAAGGCATACGCGTTCTGACCCTTTCGATAGCCCGCCACGCCCGGCAACTCCCGGTGCCACGCTTTGAATTGCGACGCGACGACATTGGTGTCCGGAAAAACCGCGAGCGCAAAAAACTGATTGTGTACCGCTCCCCACTGCACCGGGTTCACGCCAGAATCATACTCGGCGCGCGGGCGTTTGAAGAAACAGGCGAATGCGTAGTTATCAAACCACGCGCCCTGGATGTGTTCTGCCTTTTGACCGTTGTGCCAGAACAATCCCGAGTTCATGGGATCTTCTTCTGGTCCAGCGGGCACCGCGGCGCCGACGCTGATTCCTTGTGGCGGCAGCGTCACGGTTTGCGTTGCTGTGTTCTGCAGCCAGATGTGCGCGCGCAAAGTGTAATTGCTGGCAGGCTCAAACTGTTTCACCACACGCAATCCAGATGGCAGCACTTTCTCCGCGATGACCGTGTTCGTCGGTGTTTTCGTGAGCGTGAATACATTATCGTCCAGCGCGGCGTCCGCCTGCATGGCGAGCACTGCGGCGCGGCCATGCTCGTTCAGAGTCACGAGCTCGTTGGTGAGGTTCCCCTTGTTACGGATGCTTTCGCTGTAGTGCTTGAGCTGAGCGCGTTTCAAACCGCCGCCATGCGAGGTGAACGTGTAAGTGGTGTCCGCGGTTTCAAGGGTCAGCGTTTCCTCGGGCGTCCCGGGAGGCACGATAGCCGCAGGAGCATTCGTGCCGGAAGGAACAGCAACCGCGGTGGAAACCGGAGCGGTGTTGTTCGTCCCAATCGGAAGCTGGTTCGTCACACCGGCGACCATGTTGGTCGATTTCGGTGGCAGTGGAACGGGCGGAAAGAATTTGCCGACGCCCCACATCCAGAGATAGAGGACGCCAAAGGCGACAGCGAGAATGGTAACAGTTTTGCGATCCATGAAAGTGAACTGCGGACGCGCGGGCTAACGAGCCGGCGGCGGGCAGCCGAAATGCGTGGCGTGCTGGGTTTCGACGTGGCCGCAACAAGCGGGCGTCGGCGCGCTCTTCAATGTGAACGAGGAAAGATTAAACCTGAAATCAGCAGGCACCGGATCATGGCCACAACCGCCCCAGGGATTGCAGCGACACATCCGGCGCACGGCGAGGATTGTTCCCTTGAACACGCCATGCAACGCCACGGCTTCCGCGGCGTACGCTGAGCACGTTGGCTCGAAGCGGCAGCCCGCCATGGGCCCGCCGAAAAAGTGCAGCACTGGCGATACGAGCAGCTTGTAAAGCCGCAGGCTAAGCAGAACCAGTTGCCGTGCCGGATTCATTTAGAAGTCTCGCGCGCTTCGCTGCGGCGAGAAGGTCAGCTTCGACGGACGATAATCCCTTTTCAACAATCGAGTTCCGCGCCACGAGGACAAGATCGATGCTGCGGTTGAACTGCGAACGGTGCGCCCGAAAGGCTTCGCGCAAAAGGCGGCGGGCACGGGATCGCACCACGGCGCCACCGAGCTTGCGGGTGGTGATGACGCCGAGTCGGGAAGAATGGCCGGTCCCAGTTTCAATCCAGTTGAAGATCAAGCAACCACTGACAATTCGTTGTCCCTTTTCCTTGGTGCGCAGGAAATCACCACCGCGTTTGATTCGCTGGTCGCGACGCAACCGGCGCGACGGCGAAGCTGTGCTCACGCCCCAACCGGCGTCAGGCGCTTGCGGCCCACACGCCGGCGGTTACTGAGAATGCCGCGGCCGCTCTTCGACGCGTTGCGGCTGAGGAAGCCGTGCTGACGCTTACGGCGAATCTTCGATGGCTGATACTGGCGCTTCATAAAATGGTCTTGTGCTTCTTCAAAGCCGGGCAAGCCCCGGAAAAGCGCGCAACCTTAACAATGAACCTTCGAGTGTCAAGCGACGGGGCGAGGATCAATGGATTGTCTGCGTCGCCCGCCCAGAAGAGGGTCACGTAACGGCCGCCAAGGACGCGAAGGTCATGAACGATGACTCAACGGTCTGGTGAATCAACTTTCCGGCTACTTTGCGCCTTTGCGAACTTAGCGTGAGGCATTCCTGCTTGGGCTCTCCGTTTACGCGTTCAAAACAAGCTCTGCCCGGGGAAGTTCACCCAGTCCCGGACGAACCAACCACGGCCCACGCGTTCCTCCAGCACGAGCGTGATGTAGTAGGAGCCTTCCGGCGGCGGACGAAATGGCGCGGTTCGCGAGTAATCCTGGAAAGCAAACCCACTCTTCAGTCTGCCCAATGCCTTGGTCGCCAATGGAAATCCATCCAGGACCGCACCGGTGTAAACCGTGTGCGTGGCCCACAGGCGCATGCGCAAGGGCCTGCTGCGGAGAGCAGTGTCGTTGACAATTTCATCGGCGGAAATCAGGACGCGTCCATACGCGCTTTCCCACGATACGTTGCCTGAGAAGAAGATTTCACCCGGGACATCCCCAACCGTGATTTCACCAAAGCCCACACCGCCGAAGTTCACGATTCCCGCGAAATCTTCGTAATCCGTGATCTCCCATCCGACGTCCGTGAATTCCTCCAGCGCGATGCTGGTGTAGTAAAATCCCGCGGGCGGCGGGTTATAGCGAACCAGATAATCGAGATCGAAGTAGTGATCGCCTCCCGCGAGTTCGCGCAACCGCAACGAGCCGAGCACGTACGCTCCCGAGAAGTCTCCACCCGTCGGTTGGTTTGTGGTGGCGAAAATTTCAAGTCGCAATGGACCACTAAATCCCCGGTCGCGATTGTTGGCGATCTCGTCAGCAAATATCTCCAGCCTGCGCGAACTCCATTGGTTCCATCCGGTATCGCCGACGAGGTCGATCTCCTGAGCGGAGGCGCCGACGGAAAAAAGCAGGGCCAACAATGACGTCAATCCAAGGCTACGCATCGCATTCACAGATAGTCCGACTCTGGTGAAGGGTCAAAAATTCGCGGGGAACAAGATGGAGTGAATCTCAGCGCCGGCATGGAAGAGGTTCCGCATTTGGACTGCGCTGGCAGAGCGCAGTGGCGACAGCGCTTTTGCGCGCAAGAACTTCCGAGTTTGCGATAATTTTCCTGTGCCTGATTGCAGTCCCAGCCAGACAGTTCACTTCTGTTCTTCCGCTATTCGTCGCGCAATGAACTCACGGATGATCGGGATTTGCGTGTTCTTCGCCAGTTGCAAGGCGCGGGTGCGATCGCTCGGAACCATCGGCTCGATCGCGTACCAGATCATGAGCGGAAGATTCTGGTCAGCGGCGTCATCGCTATGTTTTACAAGTTCCTGCATTATACCCCACCGTTTCGCGATCGGAAGACGCTGCATCGCTGAAGCGAGCGCCAGTCGCACCATCGGCGAGGGATCAGAGCGCGCCATCAGTGTGAAGTGCTGCAAGTCCGGCGCACTCACATCGTCGTTTTCGCAGAGCAACTGGATCGCCCACCAACGCATGTTCTGGTCGGCATCCCGCAACAGTTCGCCGAGAATCGTCGTGTTGGGCAAAGTGGACTCGCGATGTGGAAATGGCTGTGGCGTCCGCACCGGGCGATTCATCGGCGTGGCAATGGACGCGTGCGAACCGCCGATCGCGTGGAGTGACCACAGCGCCCGCAATCGGCGTGTCGTGTCCTTGTTTTCCCGAACCATGCGTTGCAAGGCGAGCGGCGTCCCGCCTTCCATCCGCCCGCTGCCGGCGCGTTCCTGGAGAATGCGGCGCGAGTGACGCACGAACCATTCATTCGTGTGCAGTTGCATGTTCACGAGTTCGGAGTCGTTCAGTTTTTGCAGGTCAATTGGGACAACGGGTTTCGGCTGGCCGTAAGTGATTTTGTAAATGCGTCCGCTGCCGCGATACGAACCATCGCTGTCATGACACTCGCCGACGTCATTCCAATCGCTCACGAACACGCCGCCATCCGGCCCGTAGTTCACCGTCACGCCGCGGAACCACGTGTCGTTCGCCATCAGAAAATCGCTGCCATGCGTCGCCAGATAGCCAGAACCTTTGCGCAGCAATTCGTCGTAGAGCACGCGATTGCCGTGGATGTTCACCATGAAAACGCGGTTGCGATATTCCGCCGGCCACGCATCGCCGAGATACACCATGCAGGCGGCGTGCGCATGTCCGCCGCCGAGAGATTCCATGCCGCTGCGCGCCTTCGTCCAATCGCCGCCCGACCAGTGCAAGTGATCG
>DATHEW010000234.1:0-4043 GCA_035318425.1 Candidatus Acidiferrum sp.
TTAAAGACGTAATCACCGTTGCGATACAGGATGCGACCCGAGTGCCGGCGGCTGCCGCTAATCACCGTCGCGAACAATCCCGAACTGTCCTGGCTCGGCTGATTCGTCGCGATGAACATTCCTTTGTAACGGCCGCGCCCCTTCGGCAGCGGAAACAGTTTAAAGGTCGCCGTCAGGTTCATGTTCGTCGTCATCCGGAACGTCAGTTCGTCGCCCGAAGAACTCACCGCGCCCGACCACCCGCTGAAGAATGATTTTCGACCGGCTGTCGCGTTGATGGTGTAAACCGCACCCACTTCAAGCTCCTGTCCATTCGTGAACCCCGTGACAAACCCATCGCCCTTCACCTCCAACGTGAGCTTCGCCCCGGTCAACTGAATGAAACGGCGCTCGGCCAGTGGAGACAGATTTCCGAAACGATCGACACTCTGAACGAACACATAGTTCGTGCCGGGACGAAGGGTAAGCGTGGCAGACCAATTCGTCGTTCCAATCGCGACGCGCGGTTGCGTGTCATTGAAGAAAACATTCACGCGCGCCAAAGCCTGATCGTCGGATGCAGTGCCGCTCAATGCCACGGTCGAATTGGTGATGATCTCATCCGGAGCTGGATTGGTGATGGTCACCGTGGGCGGTGTCGTATCGAGGTTCGTCTGATACAACTCAGTGACGGTGATGTAGAACAAATCTTTGTTCCGCGGCAGCAGCGTCGTGTTCGAGTAGGTCACCGGCAGTTCGGAAAACGCAGACCACGTGGGACCGTAGAAATTGGTCATGTTCACGATGCCGTTGCTCGCGGAAAACGAATTGAATGAAGCCAGCAGGTTCGTGCCATTCACCGCGTTCGTTGAAGGCAGCACGCGGCCGAATACGGTGAACCCGCCGTTCTGTGAATCGAGGTTCGTCGAGTTGTTGCCAAGATTGAAAAACCACTCGGAGCTTGCCGAGTTTGCATTATTGCCCAGCTTCGCCATGGCGATTGTGCCGAAGAAATTACTGAGTCGGCGGCCCACCGCGAATTCATTCGTGATCATCCCGAGATTCAACACTTCGTTGAACAGTGAGAACGGATCGTCGTTCGTGACCGAGTTCACGTTGGTGTATCCCCCGCTCTGCAAGACGAACCTGGGCGCGAGACGATGCGCAATCACCTGGTTGTAAGAGCCGTTGCGCACGTAGAGCAGAAAGTTGCGCACGGTCTGCGGCTTGTCCGTATCGAACAATTCCACATCGACATCGCCAATCGGTCCCTCACCGCTGGCAAAATGAAATCGCACCACAGTGTTCGACAATGCCTGTCCGGGCAGTTCGTAAATCACCCGGCGTTGCGCCAGCGCAGAAGTGTTTCCAAAATCATCCACGCTCTGAAACGAAACGATGTTCGTTCCCAGGCTCAGCGTGACTGTGGCGGTCCAGTTCGTGGTGCCGGTCGTCACCCGCGTCGTCGCATCACCAAAGAAATACAACACGCGCGCGACATTCCGATTGTCCACAGCCGTTCCGGTCAGAATCAGGTTCGCATTCGTGACAACCTGGTCCTGGGTGGGCGACGAGACGGTGATCGTCGGTGCATTGTTGTCATCCGCCGGCGGATTCAATTCCGTCACCGTGACGTAGAATACCTGGCGGTTTTGCGGCACAGCGTGTCCGGTGAAATTCACCGGCAGATCGGTGAAGGACGCCCACGTCGGTCCAAAGAACGTTGTCATGTCCACGATGCCGTTGCTTCGCGAGAACGAGTTGAAGGTCGCGAGCAAATTGGTTCCATCGACCAGATTCGTTGCAGCCAACACGCGGCCGAATACCGTGAACCCGCCGCTCTGTGAATCGAATGAACCCGAGTTGTCGCCGAGATTGAAGAACCATTGCGCGCTCGCGGAGTTCACATTGGTGCCCACCTTCGCCATCGCCAACGTGCCGAAGACGTTGCTGTAAAGCGGCCCGGCTGCGAATTCGTTGGTGATCGTGCCGAAGTTTCGCACCGAGCCGAAATCCAGAAATGGGCTGCTGTTCGTCATCGACGCAACATTCGTGAATCCGCCGCCTTGCAGAAGCACGCCCGGCAACAGCCGGTTCAGCAGCACCTGGTCGTACGCACCGCTGCGCACGTAGAGCAGGAAGTTGCGAACCGTCGCCGGTTTCTCGGAGTCGAATAACTCCACATCCACGTCGCCCACCGATCCTTCGCCAGTGGCAAAATGAAAGCGGACGACCGAATTCGAACCCGGCTCGGCGCCCGTAGCACCAGCAGGTACGAGCAACAGAACCAACAAAGAGATGAGGGCGACGTATCTCAAGAATGCGATGAGTAACAAAGCAGGCGGCAGGAATTCCACATAAATTGTGGAGTGTGCAGCAATTAGCGACTGCGAGTTGAACGATGGGAGGGAAAGCTTGCCGCAGAATTCGGATGTTCCCGACCGGATTTGAAGCGTCAGAGAAGCTCTTGCAATTCCGTTTTTCCGAGGTCCATCAGACGGTCGTCATCACCGTTGCCTCCGTCGCGATCCACGAAGAACCAATCCGTGCCGCCGGAGCCTCTCAACACGTCCAGGAAGTTGTCATCGAACACCGTGCTGTTGTTCAGGAAGGCAATCCGCAGGTCGTTCGTGCGAGCGACGTAACTCGATGTGTTCAACCAGATCGAGATGATGCTGTTCAGATCGAGTTCGCTTCCATCATGCGCGGTGGTGCCACCAATCAGGATGTCATCACCCGTTCTTCCGTGGAGATCGTCCGCGCCCAATCCGCCGATCAACAGGTCTCGGCCTTTCGCGCCTCGCAAGACATCCGCGCCGTCATTACCCAGCAAAATGTTCATTCCGGGTCCGCCATTCAAAGTGTCATTGTGGTCCCCACCTTCGAGCCGATCATCCTGCGCGCCGCCGTCCAAAACGTCATTGCCCGCCTCGCCGAAAAGAAAATCCTTGGCGTTGCGCCCGTAGATCAGGTCCGCGCCATCGTTGCCGTTCAACGTGTCGTCGCCAGTGCCACCATCCATCGTGTCATTGCCAGTGCCACCTTCCAGCATGTCGTTGCCAAGATGTCCGCGCACGAAATCATCTCCGGCCCCGCCGCGGACGATGTCATTGCCTTTCCCGCCATTCACCTTGTCGTTCCCCGCGCCGCCATCGACATCATCGTTTCCAATGCCTCCGGTCAGATTGTCCGATCCCGCGCCGCCGAGGATGATCGCGTCACCCTTGCCCGTCGTGACTCGATCGTTGCCATCGCCCGCATCGATGTAAGCCGCGTGCGTGACAGATGCGGAAAACTTCACCTGATCGTTGCCGTCGAGGAGTTGCGCGTTAATGCGAGTGAAACTTCCTGCGGCAAAACTCATCACGACCTTGCCGGTCGAGAACTGGGCCGTCACTTTCACCTGGCCCTTCGCCATCGTAATAGTGACGCGATCATTCCCATCCGTGCCGAGGATGAACAGGTCGCCGTTCAATAGCACGATGCTGCCGGTTTCGAAATTCGTTCCCGCGCCGCCGTCCAACGTATTCGTTCCGTTGCCACCTGACAGAAAATCATCGCCACCTTCACCGAAGAGCGAGTCGTCACCCGCTTCGCCCAACAGCGAATCGTTATCATCACCGCCGTGGAGCGTGTCGTGCCCGGCGCCGCCTTCGAGACGGTCATTCCCCACGTCGCCATACAGCACGTCGTCACCGGCGTCGCCGCGCAACACATCATCCCCGGCCCCGCCGTGAAGTTCATCCACGCCAGTGCCGCCGATCACGACATCGCTTCCGTCACCACCGTTGAGAATGTCATCGCCTTGGGCACCGTCCAATGTGTCGTCGCCAGCATCACCGCTCAGCGTGTCGTTGCCGTCTTCCCCGTTCAGCACGTCGTTACCCGTTCCACCGGAAAGCGTGTCGTTATCCGAACTGCCGAAAAGTTCATCGTCTCCACCGTCGCCGTTCAACCGGTCATTGCCCTTGCCGCCGAAAAGAGTATCAGCGCCTTCGCCACCATTCAGAACGTCATCGCCGTCTCGCCTTCGAGTTGATCCTCATCGTTCTGACCATTGAGTT
>DATHEW010000235.1:0-11962 GCA_035318425.1 Candidatus Acidiferrum sp.
ATGGCACGAGCACCGATCTCAGCTTTGACCTCGAATTGATCGCAACCACGATCCAGGGCGCGCAGGTGACCAACACCATCCCGCCGTATGTGCAGTCACAAAACCCGGCGGGTGGCGGCACCGTGGCAGGGCTCAGTTCCATTCAGGTGATTTTCAGCGAGTCGGTGAGTGGCGTGAACGCGTCCGACCTGTTGATCAACAGCAGTCCGGCCTCGGGCGTGAGCGGAAATGGAAATGTTTACACGTTTACATTTCTGCAACCGGCTTACGGCGTGGTGAATGTTACCTGGGCCGGTGCTCACGGCATCGTGGACCAGGGCACGCCGACACTGCCGTTCAATGGCGCAGCTTCCAGCAACATTTGGAGTTACACGCTTCTGGATTCAATCGCTCCGACTGTGGTGGCGAAAACTCCGGCAGCCGGCGCTACGCTGACGAACCTGAATTCCATCAATGTCGTCTTCAGCGAGAACGTGAATGGAGTGAATGCGAGTGACCTGTTGATCAATGGATCGCCAGCGATCGGGATGACGGCGAACTCCGGTTCGAATTACACGTTCTCATTCTCGGAGCCTGGTCCGGGCACTGTGGCGATCACATGGGCGGTCAGCCACGGAATCGTTGACGCGTCGCCATCCATGAATGCGTTGGATCGTAATGGCGCTACCGCCACCTGGAGTTATTTCTTTCAGAGACGCATTACGCTGGTGGCCACGAATGCTGTATGGAGCTACTTTAAGGGACTCAGCGAGGCTTCCAGTCCCACGGACCAGTGGCGTTTACTTCCCTTTGATGATGCCTCGTGGCTGACGGGGGCGGCACCGTTCTATTACACCAGCGGCGCATCCACTTACACTGGGAATACGGAGCTGGGCGACATGCAGAACAATTACACCACGGTGTTTTTGCGGCGGAAATTCGTTGTGCAGAGCCCGGGCGGCCTCACCAACCTGGCGTTGAGATACCGCTCCGACGACGGCTTCGTCTGCTGGATCAATGGCGTGGAAAAATTCCGAATGCCGAATGCGGGTCAATCAAATGCCGCTGTCTCGTTCACCAGCACGGCGGGGAACAACAATGCTCTTCCGAATTACACGACGGCTCCGATCGGACTCAATGCGCTGGTTCCGGGCACGAACATCATCACGATTCTTCTCTTAAACGCGAACCTGCCCAGCACGGACATCCTGCTCGATGTCGATCTGATCGCGGATGCACTTGACAGCTCGGCGACGCCTCCGACCATTCAGACTGTCAGCCCGTCGGCTGGCGATGTGTTGGTGTTGACGAACATCACTGTCACTTTCAGTGAACCCGTCTCGGGCGTGACCGTCGGCGATCTGTTGATCAATGGCGCACAGGCCACAGCGGTCGTCGCGTCGAACGCGACGACTTACCGCTTTTCGTTCGCACAACCCTCATACGGAAACGTGAACGTCACCTGGGCGGCCGGACATGGCATCGTTGATTTGGATTCTCCGCCCAAGCCATTTGATGGCGCGGCTCCGGGCGCAGTCTTCACTTACAGCCTGATCAATCCCAGCGCGCCGACGGTGTCATCGCAGTCGCCCGGCGCGGGCGGCACGGTCAGCAACCTGACGCAAATCACGGTCGTGTTCAGCGAAGCTGTGGCGAACGTGAACGCCGCCGACTTCCGTGTGAACAGCGTTCCCGCCGCGAACGTGAGCGGCGGCGGCGCCACTTACACTTTCAGTTTCGTCGAACCTGCTTACGGGCCGGTGGCGATCTCATGGACGCCCGGCCACGGCATCACCGACACAGCGCTGCCGGCCAACGCCTTCGATCCCGCGCGGCCCGGCAATACGTGGCAATACACGTTGATCGATCGAACGCTTCCCACCCTGTTCACGAAGAATCCAGTGGCGGGCGCGAGCGTGACGAATATCACGTCACTCAATGTGACGTTCAGCGAGAACGTCACGGGCGTGAACGCGAATGACCTGCTCGTGAATGGCATTCCGGCCACAAGCTTTCTGGGCACCGGCTCGAACTACACGTTCAACTTCACGCAGCCGAACCAATCGGTCGTCAACCTTACCTGGGCGCTCACGCACGGCGTCGTTGATACAGCGGGCAATGCCTTTGACTCGGCCGGGCCGGGCGCGACGTGGCAGTACTTCACGCCGGACAACGTGCCGCCGGTTATCTCGGCGTACTCGCCGCCTCAAGACGCCACGGTGCGTGCGTTGACGCAGGTCGCTGTCACTTTCGCCGAGCCTGTGACAGGGGTTAACCCGGGTGATTTGCGGATCAACAACGTGCCAGCGACCGGCCTGAGCGGTTCCGCCGCCGGCCCGTACACATTCACCTTTACCCAGCCGGCGACGGGCGCGGTGGAGATCGCGTGGGCGGCAGGCCACGGGATCACGGACCTCGCTTCGCCCGCCAATCCATTTGCGGGCGGCGCCTGGAACTACGTGCTCGATCCGAACGCCGTTTTCGCCGGCAAAATCGTTATCAATGAAATCATGTATCAGCCGAGCACGTTCAACACGAACGAGGAATGGTTCGAACTGCGGAGCCTCGATAGCGCGCCGATCAACCTGAACGGTTGGAAGATCACGAGCGGCGTGAAGTTCACGTTTCCCAACGTCAGCATTCCGGCGAACGGCTATCTGGTCGTCGCTGCAAATGTAGATGTGTTCCAATCCAAGTACCCTGGCGTCGCCAACGTGGTCGGCGGCTGGACCGGCACGCTCGCTAACAATGGCGAAAATATCCGTCTCGAAACTTCTCTCGATGAGGAAGTCGATGAAGTGGAGTACGCGAGCGAAGGCGAGTGGGCGGTGCGTTATCACGTCATTCCAAACCCGGCGGCCGAGAACACTCAGTATGGCTGGATCTGGCGCTCGGATGCAGATGGCCTTGGCAAATCTCTCGAGCTGATCAATTCCGCGATGCCGAATGACTTCGGCCAGAATTGGCGCACCAGCATCCCGAATAACGGCACGCCCGGCGTGGTCAATTCCGTCGCCGTGACGAACGTTGCGCCGATCATTACAGAGACGTCACATTTCCCGGCTGTCCCGCGCACGAATAGTGCGGTGGTTATCTCAGCGAGGATTTTCGACGAACAACCGAACGTCACGGCGCGCGTGTTCTACCGCAATGTGGCAACGCTGACTCCCGGCGCGTTCCTTTCGCTCCAGATGTTCGATGACGGAGCGCACGATGATGGTTTGGCTGGCGACAAGATTTTTGCGGCTTCATTGCCGTTCCAGACGAACGACGCCGTGGTCGAGTTCTACGTGCAGGCCGTTGATATCGGTTTGCGCACGAATACGTTTCCGGCCCCCGCGGTATCGGAGACGAACGTAGTCGGCCAGTTCGCAAACGCGCTCTATCAGGTGGATGAACGGACGTATGCGTTTCCGCAGCCGATCTACAAGTTCATCATGACGGAGCAGGAGCGGGTGCAGCGTGATTTCATCGCTTCGAGCCGTCCGCAGAGTGACGCCGAGATGAACACAACGTTCATCTCGATCGACGGCACGGGAACAGATGTGCGTTACAACTGCGGCATTCGTGAGCGCGGCGCGGGATCGCGTGGGTATGTCCCGGCGAACCATCGTGTCAACATTCCGAACGACCGGGCATGGCACGATCAAACGGAAATGAACCTCAACACCCGTTTCACGCATCCCCAGTATGCAGGTTATTTGCTGTCGATTCTTTCTGGACTGGATGTGGAGATGGCGCGGGTGGTGCGAGTGCGATTGAACAATCGCGACCAGGCCAATTCCGGCTCGCCGCAATATGGCTGCTATGTGCATCACCAGCCACCCGGCTCGGAATTGATGACGGTGCTGCATCCACTGGATGATGGAGGGAACATTTATCGAGCGGGCGGCGCTCGCAACGCGACTCTCGCTTACCTCGGCACCAACCCGGTCAGCTACCAGAACCAGGGTTATGACAAGGTTTCCAACAGCAGCGAAAACAATTGGAACGACTTGTTCGCGCTGACCTTCGCGCTCAGTCCCAACACGCCGGACAGCAATTACACCGCAGCCGTCCGGGCGATTGTCAATGTTGAGGAATGGATGACGTATTTCGCGGTGGACACGCTGCTTTTCAGCCGTGAAACGACGCTCGCGACGGGGGCGGGTGATGACTACACCCTTTATTTCGCCCCGATAGAACAACGATTCTATGTGGCCGCCCATGACTGGGACACCGTTCTCAATCAAGGCGACGCGACCGTGCCTCAGCCGAACTTCAATGGTGCGATTTTCCGCGGGGACGCTCTTGCCGCGATCAATCGCTTCATGCATTGGCCGGAGTTCGAGCAGATTTATTACACGACGCTGCGGCGCCTGGCGGCTACCTCTTTTGCTCCGGCGAACTCGCGCCGAACGCTGGAAGAGCATTTGGGCACGTTCGTTCCGCAAAACGTCATCAATGACATGGCAATCTTCGCCTCGAACCGGGTGAACTATGTCCTCTCGATCTTGCCGCCCGACAGCAGTGTGCCGGGCGCGTTGCCGAGTTCACTGGGCGGCACGATCACGACGAATGCGATCATGCGGGCGGCGAACAGTCCGTTCACGATCACCAGCACGCTCACGGTCGCGAACGGCGCAACGCTCGCCATCGAGCCGGGCGCGGTGGTTCAACTGAACAGCGGCGTCAGCATTACGATCGCGAATGGTGGACG
The DNA here is from genome assembly GCA_035318425.1 of Candidatus Acidiferrum sp. Lineage (GTDB taxonomy): Bacteria > Verrucomicrobiota > Verrucomicrobiia > Limisphaerales > SIBH01 > JANNGC01. Next base: position 4,679 of record DATHEW010000235.1, read on the forward strand.
CTTGATCGCGGAAGGCGCGGCGGCATCGCCGATTCTCTTTACGCGCAACGGCGCTGGCGGCAACGGGGGCAACATCGTGATCAATGGTTCCGTCGGCTCGCCCGAGAGCCGGATCGCTTACGCGCGCATTGAGTTTAACGCCACGGGTTCCAATCCCGCGATCGATGTGAATGCCGGCACGGCCGTGCTCGATCACTTGACGTTCGGAAACACGAGCGCGCCTTACATTCATGTCGATGGCGCTTCATTCGTGATCAGTCACTGCGAGTTCCCGGCGAACACAACGAGTTTCGAGCAGGTCCATGGTAACGGCGCGGTGAAGTCGGGCGGACGCGGGATCTTCTATCGCAACTGGTTCGGCAAAACCTCCGGCTATAATGACTCGATCGACTTCACCGGCGGCAATCGACCGGGCCCGATTGTTCATTTCATCGAAAACGTCTTCACCGGGAGTGATGATGACCAACTCGACATCGACGGCACCGACGCATGGGTGGAAGGAAATATTTTCCTGCATGTGCATCGCAACGGCTCGCCGGATTCAGCCAGTGCCGTCAGTGGCGGCGACGACAGCGGCCAGACTTCCGAGATGACGATCGTTAACAACATCTTCTACGACGTGGACCAGGCAGCGACGGCGAAGCTGGGGAACCATTACACGTTCCTGAATAACACCGTCGTTCACCAATCGAGCGCGGCGGGAGAGGACGCTGGGGCGGGCGCCGCATTGAATTTCGCCGACGAAGGCATCGGCCAGGCGCGCGGCATGTATGTGGAAGGAAATATCTTCTTCGACATTGAACGCCTGACTCGAGACGTCACGAACGGCACGCCGGTGGCGAACAATACGTTTTTCACCAATAACCTGATGCCGCTCGCGTGGGCCGGTCCAGGTGGCGGCAACTCGGCGGCGAGCCCGTTGCTCAAGTCGGTGCCGACAATGCAACAAACGACGAACTTCACCAACTGGGCTTCCGCGCAAGTGCTGCGCACCTGGCTCAGCCTGCTCTCGAATTCGCCAGGGATTGCCACTGGACCGGGCGGCACTGACAAGGGCTTTGCCGCCAATGGCGCAACGGTCACGACGCAATTCGGCGTCACGACCAACGACGCAGTGTTCCGTGTGCATTTTAATCGCGCGGGAAATGGCATTCCGTCCACGGCGAATACTTTCCCGAATGGTTCAGGCTACACGCATTTCAAGTGGCGGTTGGACGGTGGGCCGTGGAGCAGCGAGACACCGATTGCATCGACCGTCACCATTCCAGGTTTCTTCAGCGGCACGCATCGCTTCGATGTGAGTGGCAAGCGCGACAGTGGACTTTATCAGGACGACTCGGACTTCGGTGAGCTGGCATTGCCGACGTCAGTTCACAACAACGCGGGCCAAAGCATTCGCATCAACGAATTCCTCGCGAGCAACCAGTCCGCCGTGAACCACGAAGGCAGCGCGCCTGACGTGGTGGAGTTGTATAATCCGAGGCCGTCTGCCGTGAACATCTCCGGGCTGCGTCTGACGGATGATGTGGAAGATCCGAACAAGTTCATCTTCCCGCTCGGCACGACGATCCCGGCCGGTGGTTATCTGGTTATTTACGCGAACGATCCCGATGGCACGTCTGGCATTCATCTCGGGTTCGCCCTGAGCAAGTCCGGGCAGTCGCTCTATCTCTATGACAAAGTGGACAACGGCGGCGTGCTCATTGATTCGGTGACGTACGGATTGCAGGCAACGGATTATTCCGCGGGCCGGTTCGGCACGAACTGGATTCTTTGCGGACCAACGTTCGGTTCGGCGAACCTCCCCGCAGTCACTGGTGATGAAACGAAACTGGTGATCAACGAAATCCTGACCAGCGAGGTCTCTGCCTTCCCGGATGATTTCGTGGAGATCGCGAATCCGCAGGCGCAACCGGTGGATATGTCGGGATTGTTCTTCACGGACAATCCGTGGTACTGGCCCGATCGCAGTCCGGTGCCCGCGCTCACGTTCATCGAAGCCGGCGCTTACATCGCGTTTCGCGCGGATGGAAATACCGACAGCGGCGCGGACCACTTGAGCTTTTCGCTCGCGGCGGAGCGCGGCCTCGTGGCGCTGTTGAACCTGGATTACTCGCCCATCGACCTGTTCCTCTACGGTCCGCAGACAACCGACATCTCGCAGGGACGCAGCCCCAGCAATGGCGCACAATCGAACCTGTTTACCATCCCCACACCGGGCGCTCCGAACGCTCCGGTCGTCGGCACGAACACCGGCGTAGTGATCAATGAAGTGCTGGCGGCCAATAGCACAATGGTCGAGCCCGATGGCTCCACGCCGGACTGGATCGAGTTTTACAACAATTCGTCGAGCGCGGTGGATATCACCGGCGCCCGGTTCACGGACGACCTGGCGAACCTGACGAAGTATGTGTTCCCGGCGGGCAGCATCATCGCAGGCAATGGCTTCCTGCGTTTGCGTTGCGACGGTGGCCAGTTGCCGTCGGCGACGAACACGGGATTCAACATCAAGGCGGAAAGCGGTTCCTTGTATCTCTTCGACAAGATACCGGGCGGGCTCCTGAGCGCCGTCACGTATGGATTGCAGGCGTCGGATTTTTCGATCGGTCGCGTCCCCACTGGCACCGGCGGCTTCGTGCTGACTTTGCCCACGCCGCTCGGCCCGAATATTGCCGCATCACTGGCGAGCGCGAACGCCGTGAGGGTCAACGAATGGATGCCCGCTCCCAACACAGGAGAGGATTGGTTCGAGCTTTACAACCCGAACCCGCAGCCAGTCGCTATCGGCGGGCATCTGCTCACGGACGATCTTTCGCCCGCTGGCCGTTTCAAATCACCCATAGCGGCACTGTCGTTCCTCGGCGCCAACACGAATGGTTATCAACAGTTCTGGGCGGACAGCGCTCAGCCATTGGGCGCGGACCATTGCAATTTCAAGTTGAGCAACACCGGCGAAGGCATCGGATTTTACACGCCGCTGGGTGTGTTGATCGATGCCATCACGTTTACGAACCCTTTGGCCAATATTTCTGAAGGCAGGTTCCCGGATGGCGCCGCGACGATCCTTCGTTTCCCCGGCACGGAATCCCCGAATGAAGCGAACTATCTGTTGCTGACCAACGTGGTGATCAACGAAGCGCTCACGCACACCGATCTGCCGTTCGAGGACGCGATCGAGTTGCGCAACCTGCGCTCGACGAATATCAACATCGGCGGATGGTGGTTGAGCGATGCGAAGGGGAACTTGCGCAAGTATCGCATTCCCGACGGCACGATCCTTACTGGGAACACGTATCGCGTGTTTTACGAGTACCAGTTCAACAACGATCCGACGAACAATCCGAGCGCCTTCGCTCTCGGTTCACGCGGCGATGATGTTTATCTGTCGGTGGGCGATGCGGGCGGAAACCTGACCGGTTTCAGGACCAGCGTGAAGTTCGATGCCGCGTTCAATGGCATTTCCTTCGGACGTTACGTGACGAGCGACAATCGCGAAGACTTCGTGGCGATGTCGGCGCGCTCGTTCGGTCAGGATGATGCGGGCAACGTGGCAACGTTCCGCACGGGCCACGGCGCGGCGAATCCTTATCCGCGCGTCGGCCCGATCGTCGTCGCACGGATCATGTATCATCCGCCCGACATCAACGGCACGAATGACGATACGTTGAGTGAGTTCGTTGAATTGAGGAATGTGAACGCGAGCACGCAGCCGCTTTACGATCCGGCATTCCCCACGAACACGTGGCGTTTGCGCGATGCAATCGATTACGACTTCCCGCAAGGAGTCGCGCTGCCTGCGGGTGGTAGCCTGTTGCTCGTCAGCTTTGATCCCATCAACAACCCGGGACAACTTGCCGCGTTCCGCGCGAAGTACGCAGTGGATGCGAGCATGCCGATCTTCGGCCCTTACACGGGCAAGTTCGCCAACAACGACGACAAGGTGGAACTGTGGCGGCCTGACGCACCGGATCCGAGTGGGACACCGTACGTGCTTGTCGAGCGCATCCATTACTACGACCTCTCGCCGTGGCCTTTGGCGGCGGATGGCACGGGCGGCGGATTGCAGCGGATCGGTTTGACTGCCTATGGCAACGATCCAGCGAACTGGACGGCTGCTGTGCCGAACTTCGGTGGCGCATTGGACTCGGACGGCGACGGCATGCCGAACGCGTGGGAAGACCAGTACGGTCTCAATTACATGAGCGCTGGCGATGCGAACCTCGACCTGGACGGCGATGGCCTGACGAACTTGCAGGAATATCTTGCGGGCACTGATCCCACGAGCAGCGCGGTGAATAATCCGTACAGCGCGGTACGAGTGTGGAACGTGGAGGCAATCCCCGGCACTACGGCACGGCTGACTTTTGTGGCGATCTCGAATCGCACTTACACGATCGAATACAAGAATACGTTGAGTGATCCGGCATGGCTGCGGTTGACGGATGTATCGGCTGTGACGACGAATCGGACGATGTTGATCAACACCGTGGTCCAATCCACGAACCGATTCTTCCGTCTGCGCACGCCGCAGGCGCCCTGAGTGTTTACAGCTAACGGCCCGACGCCATTTGCCTCGGCGTCGGGCATGGCCCATTCTCAGGCATTCCCGTTAAGGCATTCGGCGCAAACATGATTATGCATCTCTGCATCTCGCGGACTCATTTCCGCATCTCCCGCTGGCTCGGTGTTGGGTTGGTTTTGGCTGCTGCAAGCTGGTCGCAGATCGCGATCGGGCAGACCGTTTTCACCAACACCGTCATCACCTCGAACAGCACATGGCGCGTGTTCCGCGGCGTGAGCGAAGCCTCTGCGCCAGTGGATGCCTGGCGGACGATCGCGTACAACGACAACGTCTGGGAAGTGCTGGCCGCTCCGTTTCATTACGGCACCAACAGCGTGGGTGGCGACGATGCGCTGACCGGCGGCACCATCCTCGGCAACATGGCGGGCAACTATTCGTCGATCTACCTGCGCCAGCAATTTGTGCTCACGAATGCCACCGCGGTCATCGGCATCTCAATGCGGTTCTGGACTGATGACGGCATTATCGTGTGGCTGAACGGAGTGGAACTTCGTCGCGCGTTCGCGCCGGCAGGAGTTGTCGCTTACAACGGCAACGCAACGAGTTCCCATGAACCAAACGTGACTGTGCTCGTTCCCACGATTGCGAACGCGGTGACCAACCTTGTGGAAGGCACCAACGTCATTACGGTTCACGCATTCAACGCGGCGGCTTCGGCCGCCAATGACGACTTCCGTGTCGATCCCGAGGTCTGGTTCACCGTGGCGATTCCGCCCGTCATCGCGAGTGTCACACCACCGCCCGGCAGCGCCGTGGCGGCTTTCAATGAATTGGCGATCACGTTCAGCCAGTCTGTCAGCAACGTGAACGCGGAGGATTTGTTGATCAATGGCGAGCCTGCGAGTTCCGTCTCCGGCGCGGGTTCCAATTACGTTTTCCAGTTTATCCGCCCGAGCGGCGGCACTGGCCTGGTGACGTGGGATCCCGCGCACGGCATCAAGAACAGCGTCGGCAGTTTGTTCGACTCGGTCGGTGTCGTGTGGGACTACACGGTGCCGCTCGGCGTTGTCGCGCTGTCTCCATCTGCGGGAGCAACACTCGCGTCGGTCACGGAGGTGCAGGCGACTTTCAGCGATCCTGTGTTCGGCGTCGATGCCGGCGATTTGTTGATCAATGGCGTCCCTGCTGAATCTGTCTTCGGAAGCGGGACTGGGCCGTACATCTTCAATTTTCCTTCTCCGCCCAATGGCACGGTTCAGTTCGCCTGGAGCGGCGGCAACGGCATCACTGACCTGAACGGCAATCCGTTCACCGGCGGCAACTGGACTGTGACGCTCGATCCAACGACGTTCACGGGCGACATCGTGATTAACGAGTTTCTGGCCGGAAACAATTTAACGAACAGCCCGCTGGACCTCGATGAAGACAATGAGATCCAGGATTGGATCGAGCTGTACAATCGCGGCACGAACGCGGTGCGGTTGTTGGGTTGGTCGCTGACGAACGATCGGGACTTACCCGGCCTCTGGACATTCCCGGACGTTACGCTGGCACCGGGAAAATATCTGCTGGTCTATACGTCTGAGAAGAATCGCCTCCTGGTCGGCGGGCTCAATGGCATCGGCAAGACGAACCAACTGCACACGAATTTCAAGCTGAGCTTGTTCGGTGAGTACCTCGCATTGATGAGCGCGGATTCGCCCCGCCGGATCGTGCAGGAGTTCACGCCGGAATATCCCGAACAGCGAAACGATTACAGCTATGGCTCCGTCGGCACGAATGGATGGCGTTACTTCGCCACGCCCACGCCGCTCGCCACGAATGGCGTGAGCACGATTGCCCAGTTGGTATCCAAGCCGCACGTGAACGCCGCACGCGGTTTATACGACGCACCATTTACGGTGGCCGCGAGCTGCGAATTTCCGGGCGCGTCGATGCGCTACACGACTGACGGCACGGCGCCGAATGAAACTGTGGGAACACTTTACACGGGGCCAATCGTCATCTCGAACACGACGATCTTTCGCATCATGGCGTACCAGTCGAACCTGCTGCCGTCGCGCATCGCGACATACAGTTACATCTTCCTGGACGGAGTTCTGGCGCAGTCGGCCAATCCACCTGGGCTTCCGACGCAATGGATAGCGGGCGGCACAGGAGGCGTTGTGGCACCCGCAGACTACGAGATGGATCCGGAGATCATGACCAACGCCGCTTACGCTGCCCTCATGAAGCCAGCGCTCAAGGCGCTGCCAGAGTTGTCGCTGGCGCTTAAGCCGAGCGATTTTTTCGATTCCGCCAGCGGCATCTACGCGAATCCCAACCCGGGCGTGAACGATCGCTACAAGTGGGAACGCGCCGGCTCCGCTGAGTTTTTGGTGAACTCCGATGATGAAGAAGGATTTCAGATCGACTGCGGCCTTCGCATGCAGGGCAATGCGTCGCGCGATCCCTTGGCGACTTCCAAGCACCCGATCCGGCTTACGTTCAAAGGCGCATTTGGATCAGGGCGGCTTAAGTACCAGCTCTTTCCAGACTCGCCGGTGGATTCCTTCAACACGATTGTCCTGCGCGCGGATTACAACAACGGGTGGACGCACCGTGAAGCGGCCCAGCGTTTACGTGGCACCCGCATTCGTGATGCGTGGGGCAAGGATACGTTCCGAGCCATGGGCCAACCTGCGGCGCACAGCCGCTACGTGCATCTCTTTCTGTCGGGACTGTATTGGGGAATTTACGAGTTCAGCGAGCGGGCGGACGCG
>DATHEW010000236.1:0-6328 GCA_035318425.1 Candidatus Acidiferrum sp.
AACAGCGGCGCGGTGATTCACTCCAGCGGCACGCCAGACGCGATCGAGTTGTACAACCCCGGTCCTGGCACAGCTCAACTCGACGGATTGCGGCTCAGCAACAACAAGGACTTTCCCAACCTCTTCACCTTCCCGAGCAACACAACTCTCGGCGCAGGTTTTTACCTGATCGTGTACGCGGACTTTCCAGACGGCTCGCCTGACTTCCAAACCGGTTTCACACTCGATGCCGAAGATGACGCGGTATACCTCTTTAGCCGCGCCACCGACGGTGATGTGGTCCTCGACTTCGTGAACTTCGGTCCGCAGCTGCAGAACTTCTCAATCGGCCGCACTGGCACGAGCGGCACGTGGCAACTGACTCAGCCCACTTTCCTCGGCGCCAACATCCCTGTAACGCTGGGCGATCCAAACGGACTGCGGATCAATGAATGGCTCGCGGCCGGAAATCCGGGTTCGGAGGATTTCATCGAACTCTACAATCCTGCCGCGTTGCCCGTCTCGCTAGGCGGATTGTATCTGACTGACAAGCCCATTGGTGCGCCGACCTTTCATCGCATTGCTGACCTGAGCTTTATTCCCGCGAATGGATTCGTGGCATTCACTGCAGACGCTGACGACACCAAGGCCAATCACGTCGGATTTCAACTCGGGGCGGAGCAAGGCGAGATCGCGTTGCACTCAGTCACATCACAGCGCATCGATTACGTTGTTTACGGCGCGCAATTGGTCGGCGTTTCAATGGGGCGTTGTCCGGACGGCTCGGTAGCAAATCTATCACTCGCCGTGCCCACACCTTCGTTCTTCAATGCATGTCCGGCCGCACCATCGACCCCGCAATCAGTCACTTTGATCAGCTATTCGGACACATGGCGCTACAATCAGACGAGCAACCTTTACGCGACGAACTGGACTGAGGCCGCATATCCGGACTCAGCATGGCCAAACGGCGGTCCGGGTGCCCTGGCATCTGGTGGGATCTCCGGCGTCGCCGTGAACACGCTGATTAACAACACCACTGGCACGGTGTATTTCCGAGCGACATTCGTTCTGCCCACGAACGCGAACTTCACAAGCATCTTGCTCTCGCACTTCGTTGATGACGGCGCAGTCGTTTATGTAAACGGCAAGGAAGCGTACCGCTACAACATGAATTCTGGGGGTGTCGGTCATGCCACGCGAGCCGCATCCAACAACACCGGCGAGCCGCTCGAGGTTCAGGTAGCCAATTTCCCACTGACGAACGCGTTTCCCGGCACAAACATCCTCGCGGTTTCTCTTCATCCACGACCGGATGTCTTTATCGGCGGTGACGCTGTGATGGGTTTGAAGCTCGAAGGCCTCATTGTGACCAACAGCGCCTCTGCCGCGGGCGTCGTCATTAACGAAGTCCTCGCCGAAAACGCGTCGCAGGCTGAACCGGACGGGAGCACGCCGGACTGGATCGAGCTTTACAATCCTTCCATTCAAGCCGTGGACCTTTCGGACATGAGCATGACCGACTCGCTCACCGTTCCGCGACGTTGGGTCTTCCCGTCAGGTTCGATCATCGACGGGCTTGGATTCTTCCGCGTGCGATTCGACGCCGATCTGCCAGCGTCCAGCACAAACACAGGTTGGGGACTTTCCGCGGATGGCGACTCCGTGTTCCTCATCAACAAACCTTCCGCGGGCGGTGTGCGCGATGCGATCACGTTTGGACTGCAAATTCCCGACCACTCCATTAGTCGTCTGCCGAGTGGCAGCAACACCTGGAACCTGTCACTGCCAACAATCGGTTCGGCGAATATCGGAGTCACGCTTGGGAACCAATCGTTACTGCGCGTCAACGAGTGGATGGCGAACCCGGTCTCTGGCGAAGATGATTTCATCGAGCTCTACAATCCCGAAGCGCAACCCGTGGTGCTCGGCGGCTTGTTGATGAGCGACACATTCAGCCAGCGCGACAAACACGTCATTCGCGCTCTGTCCTTCATTGGTGCGGTGACGAATGCATGGAAAGTCTTCAAGGCTGACGGCAACACGACGCTTGGCGCGGAACACCTCGGGTTTTCTTTGCGCGCTCAAGCAGAAGACGTGGTGCTCTCGTTCCCGAACCAGGCGCTCATCGACGGCATCAGCTTCACGAACGCAGTGGAGAATGTGTCCGAGGGACGCCTCTCAGATGGCAGCGCCAACATCGTGAAGTTCAACGGCACGGCTTCGCCAGGTTCGGCCAATTACCAGGCGCTGACGAATGTCGCCATCAACGAAGTGCTCACGCATAGCGACCCGCCCCTCGAGGATGCGATCGAATTGCGCAACCTCACCGGCAGCCCGCTCGATATCGGCGGTTGGTGGTTGAGCGATTCCCAAAGTGATCCACAAAAGTTCCAGATTCCGGCGGGTACGGTGCTTGCACCGTTTGGATTCGCTGTGTTCTATGAGAACCAATTCAACAACATAGAAGTTGCCGCGCAGCCCTTCTCGCTAAGTTCCGCCAATGGTGACGAGGTGTACCTCTCGAAGAGCGACTCGAATGGTGTGCTGGCCGGCTTCCGCGCGCAGGTGGATTTCGGGCCGGCGGTGAACGGCGTGTCATTCGGTCGCTACGTGAACAGCGTGGGATCGGGAGAGTTTGTCGTCATGGCGCAACGAACGTTCGGCATCGACAGCCCGACAACTGTTGAACAGTTCCGCACCAGCACGGGCAAGACGAATACGTACCCGCTCGTCGGCCCGATCGTGATCACCGAGGTCATGTATCATCCGCCGAATCTTCAGATTACGAACGACAACACGCGCGATGAGTTTGTGGAGATCAGGAACATCGCGGGCACGAACGTGACATTGTATGATCCGGCGTTCCCGACAAACCGCTGGCGGTTGCGCGGTGGGGTTGATTTTGATTTCCCGGCCATCGCGCTTGCGCCCGGCACGACGCTTGTGGTTGTGAGTTTTGATCCCGCGACCGATCCCATATCCACAGCGGCGTTCCGCGGCGCGTACGCACTTCCGACGAATGCGGTGCTGTTCGGCCCGTGGTCGGGACAGCTTGCGAACAGCAGCGAGAGCGTGGAGTTGAAGCGTCCTGATGCGCCGCAAACCACTGGCGCGGATGCCGGGCTCGTGCCGTACGTTCTCGTGGATCGGGTGCAGTACGGTGACGTGGCGCCCTGGCCCACAAGCCCGGATGGTTTGGGCTCTTCGCTGCATCGCGTGAGCAACACCGGTTATGGCAATGACCCCACGAATTGGTTCGCTGCCGCCGCCACGCCCGCTCCGCCGGTGACGAATGGCGACAGCGACAGCGACGGCATGCCGGACACGTGGGAGTTGGACAATGGTTTGGACCATTTCGATGCATCGGACGCGCACACGGATCTCGATGACGATGGCGCGAGCAACTTGCAGGAATACCTGGCGGGAACGAATCCGCAGTCCGCCTTGAGCGTGCTGAAGCTCGCGATTTCTATCACACCCGCGACTGCGGCGCGGCTCAGCTTCACAGCGCTGTCGAACTACGCTTATTCGGTGCAGTCTCGAACTTCGTTGAGCACGGGTTCATGGCTGAATTTGCAAAGCGTTCCGTCCGCGCCGAATGATCGCGCGATCACGATCACCAACGAAGTTCCGCCGCCGCGTTTCTACCGGATCATCACGCCGTAGAAGTTTTCCCAAAAGCCTTCATGGTAGGGCGTCGCTGTCCTCAGCGCGCCGGGGGGGGGCGTGAGCAAGTTCGTGCGCGTTCCGTCTTCGCCTGGCGCGTTGAGTTGTGCTGCGAGGAATTGTCTCAACGATTGTTTCTCGCGTACCTCGGTCCTGGATTCGGCTGCGTGGAATCAAGCGTCTGCGGGGGGCGTAAAAAACCGCGAATGCATCCGGCCGCGATCCCGCCGAACAGAATGTGCGCCAGCGCTACGTTAAACTCGTACGGCCCTGTGAATTGGGGCGCGGCAATCCTGAACACCGCGAAGTTGATCGCGTACCACACAGCGCCGCCGAGCACACCCGCGAAAATCGCCTTCCCGGCACGCAACCGATAAACCGGCGCCAGCAGAATCAGCGCGTAAAGCATCGCCACGACGAAGTGACCGAGGTGCGCCGGGATCGCCTGCGCGCTGAACATGGTGATCGATGGGTCCATGCTGACCGGGCGGCCCATGATGAACGCGCCTGACGGACTCATGAATGCGGTCCACGGATTGCCGGAGGGGAAAAGCCAAATGATCGCGCCGCCGATCAACCCAGCCTTCAACGCCGCACCCCAACGATGGCTGCGACGAAACTGTTCCTGCTCCTGCGCACTGAGATCGATTGCTACTGGCATCGCTTCCTCCTGCACGAACTTACGCCGGTCGTGCGCGCCTGCAACTCGCGTCAACACGTTCGCTGCTCCACGGAATTTTGGTGGAGTTTGGGATCGGGATTTCGGAGGTTGAGAATTGTTTCGCGTCATCTTCCATCTCGACATGGATGCGTTCTACGCATCTGTGGAGCAGCGCGATGATCCATCGCTGCGCGGCAAGCCGGTGATCGTCGGCGCGCCGCCCACGCAGCGCGGCGTCGTGTGCGCGTCCAGTTACGAGGCGCGCAAGTTCGGCGTGCGCTCCGCGATGCCGAGCATCACGGCGGGCCGGCTTTGTCCGCGCGGCATTTTTATCCGGCCCCGCATGGAGGCTTACCAGGAGGAATCGCGCGCCATCATGCGGCTCGTTGCGGAAACAGACGCGCTCATCGAACAGGTTTCGATCGACGAAGCGTATCTCGATCTCTCCGCCTCACATCAGCGAGCGAGTCACGACGAGAGCTTGCTCGCGGCGCTGCCGGTCGCGCGCGAACTCAAGCGGCGCATTCTCACGGAACGAAAGCTCACGACCAGCATTGGTGTCGCCGGCAACAAGATGCTGGCGAAGCTCGCGAGTGATTTTCAAAAACCAAATGGGCTTACCCTCATTCCCGAACGCGACAAGGTTGAGTTTCTTCGTCCGATGCCCGTGCGGTCCATCCACGGCGTCGGCAAAGTCACCGACCAGGTGTTGATGAACGCCGGGATTAAAACGATCGGCGATCTCCAGGAGTATCGCGGAGATTTGCGCGCGCTCGTTGGTTCATGGGCGCCCACGCTGAAGCGCTTTGCGTTTGGTGAAGACGATCGAGCGATCGAGGTGGGCGATGATCCCAAGAGCATCAGCAGCGAGAACACTTTTCTGCGCGACACGGACGACCGTCGCGTGTTGCGCGATTGTTTGCGCGAGCAAGCGGAGGACGTCGCCCGCGGTCTGGCGCGCAAGCATTTGGAAGCGCAGACCGTGCAGGTGAAAGTGCGCTACAGCGATTTCACCACGCTGACGCGGCAGATCTCGGTAGAAGATTCGATCGGCGATGCGGCGGAGATTTATCGGCTCGCCGCGCACTTGCTCGGACGGGAAAAGCTCGTGTCACGTCCGCTGCGCCTGTTGGGCCTAGGGGTGAGCGGGTTGGTGCCGCCGAATGCGAAACAGTTGCCGCTGCCGTTGTGAAGTTGCGATCTCGCAACCCCCGGCGCTGCGTTGACGGATGGCGAGTCCGCGAGAGACAGTCGTCGCGATGAACATTGCCTGCGTTCAATTCGACATCGCGTGGGAAGACAAACCCGCCAATTACGCGAGGGTCGCGGCACTGCTCCGCGACGCAAAAGTTCCGCCTGGTTCGCTCGTGCTGTTGCCCGAGATGTTCGCCACTGGATTCAGCATGAACGTCGCTGCGGTGGCAGAAGAGCAGGGCGGGGCGACAGAGCAGTTTTTGTCGAGCACGGCGCGTGAGCTGGGGATTTTTCTTCTTGGTGGTGTCGTGACTCGCGGCGCGAACGGACTCGGACGCAATGAATGCGTTGTTTTCTCGCCCGAAAGCAAGCCGCTCGCCCGCTACTGTAAGATGCAGCCCTTCACGCTCGGTGGAGAAACCGATCACTACGAAGCCGGTCACGAACCAATCGTGTTGGCGTGCGACGAACTACAGATCGCCCCCTTCATCTGTTACGACCTTCGCTTCCCCGAAGTCGCTCGGGCCGTTGCACTGAAGCGGCCGCACCTCATGAGTTTCATCGCGAACTGGCCGAATGCGCGTCTGCATCACTGGCCGCGGCTCCTGCAGGCGCGCGCTATCGAAAACCAATGCTACATCGCAGGTGTAAATCGCATCGGCAACGATCCGCGCTATCAGCACTCGGGCCGCAGCATGATCATCGACCCGCATGGAGAAATTCTCGCCGACGCCGGCGAGCGCGAGTGCGTGATCCAGGCGCGGATCGACGTGCCCAATCTGTTGAACTATCGGAACGCATTCCCCGCGCTTAATGACATGCGCG
>DATHEW010000237.1:0-4938 GCA_035318425.1 Candidatus Acidiferrum sp.
GATGAACTATGCGGCGTGCCTGGCGCAGCAAGGTTTGAAAACGCTTCTGATCGATGGTGACCTGCGCCGTCCATCCATCCAGAAATCGCTGCTGGGTCATCGCGATCCCATGCCCGGCGTTTCCGATTACCTGACCGGCCGCAAGCATTTTGACGAGATCGTCCAGGCACACGACCAGGAAAAGCTGTTCTTCATCACCGCGGGAACCCTCGCGCCGAACCCCGCCGAGTTGCTCGCGCAAAACGGAATCGTTCCGCTGATCGACGAAGCGCTGCTGCAATTCGATCGAGTCATTGTGGACTGCGCGCCGATCCACGCCGTCAGCGACACGCTGATGATGCTCGGGCGGATCCAGACGGTCTGTCTGGTCGTGCGCGCTGGCAAGACGCCCCGCCGTGCCGTCGCTCGCGCCATCGAGTTGCTTTACAAAGCTGAGGCGCCGGTGGCCGGCGTTCTTCTGAACCGCGTCCGCGCGCGTGGCCTGACGCGCTATTACTACGACTCGTACTACACCTACACCTACTCCGGCAAATACGCGGAGAAGGGTGTTTACGGCGCGCGATAGAACCTGCGACGAATATGGACTGCGGCGGCAAGTCCGACGCGACGCCTTTCGGTCGGGATAGAACGTGGGGTTCTTGCCGATGATAGGGCGCGGTGTCCTCACCGCGCCGCGTACGTTGCCTAGAACCTGCGTCAACCCCGACAGGTGCATGTGCGGATGTGCTTCAAAACAAATCGTGACGCAGGAAAATCATTTCGTTTCGCGTCGGCTTCGCGCACAAACGGCTCATGTCATCTCGCTCGGAAATAGTGCGACAGATCACGGATGCCGGCATCGTCGCGGTCGTCCGCACTTCTGCCTTCGATGACGTCGCACCAGTTTGCGACGCCTTGGTGGCCGGAGGCGTGGTCATTCTCGAAATCACCATGACCGTCCCCGAGGCTCTGCGCGCGTTGCGTGAAACGTCGGCGCGGTTCGGTTCCCGCGCACTCGTTGGCGCGGGCACGGTGCTCAACACCGAACAATGCCGCGCTGTCATCGATGCCGGCGCGCAGTTCGTCGTGAGTCCGATCGCGAAGCTGGAACTCATCTCCGCGGCGCATGCTGCCGATAAGCCCGTCATGATCGGCGCTTACACGCCCACGGAAGCGCAACTCACCCACGAGGCGGGAGCGGACTTCATCAAAATTTTCCCGGCGGACAAGCTCGGGCCCGGCTACATCAAAAACATCCGCGCGCCATTGCCGCACTTGCGCATCGTACCGACAGGCGGCGTGGATTTGCAGACCGCGCCGGAGTTTCTGCGCGCAGGGTGTGTGGCGCTCGGAGTCGGTTCGTCACTCATCGCCCCTGACCTGGTGAAAGGAAAACGCTGGGATGAATTGACCGCGCTGGCGGCGAAGTTTGTTCAAGTCGTTCGTGAAACCCGCGCGCGTTGAACATGAAAGCAAGACGCGCCACCTTCGAGGACCTGCCGCAGTTGACCGCGCTCTGGACACTCGAACGTCTCAACGCGGACGCTTTGGAAAAACGCTTCACTGAATTTCAGGTCGTGGAAGATGCCGGCGAAGTCATCGCCGCAATCGGACTGCAAATTTCCAGCCACCACGGATTACTGCACAGCGAGGCGATCAGCCGCGCGGACGCCGGCGAGCCGCTTCGCCAGATCCTTTGGGACCGTGTGCAGGCTGTGGCTCGCAATCACAGCCTGGACCGCATTTGGACTGGCCTGCGCGCGCCGTTCTGGCGGTCGGCCGGATTCACAGGCGCAACGGAAGAGCAGATCGCGAAAATGCCGGAGACTTTCGGCGACAGAAAATTCGCCTGGCAGTTGCTGCTGCTGCGGGGCGCGGAAGGTTCAGCCGACGCCATCGAGAAACAGTTCGTGATGTTGCGTGCGCTCCAGATGCAGGAGAAGGAAAAGCTTCATAGCCAGGTGTCAGTGATGAAGAAGGTGGCGATCGGCCTCACCGCCGCCGTGGCGCTGCTCGTCATTGCCTGGGCGGTGATTATTTTCCGCTACGGCCCGAAGTTCATGAACCGTCAGTAATGAACTGCCCGCGGAGGCGGGCCGGCGGGGATCATCGCCTGAAGCTCACGAGATTCATTCCGAGGAGCGTTGATCTTCCAACCATGTTCGGTGCGAATGCATTCAAAGGAGCCGGTGCTACGTTCGCGTGAATGTTTGCGAGGAGATCGAGGGGACCTTTTCGTCGGTGACGGTGCGAACGGCTTGAGCGGTTGCAGAATGTAACTGGCGCTGCCCATTTGGCATCGGTTCGCGATCCATTGCCGTGACGATCGGTTGCGGTGACCGGCAGTCCCCGTCGCCTCCATCGTGCCACACTGATTGACTCTCCGACTCACGGACTCAACTCTATGCGCCGTCGATGAACATTGAAGTGATCCTCAGCCCCGCAGAGTTCGATCCGCTCTCACGACGCGATCTCAGCAGCACCACGTGCGTGGTATTCGATGTGTTGCGCGCCACGTCATCCATGATCACGGCGTTGAATAACGGAGCGGAAGCAATCATCCCCGTGAGCGAAATTCCAGAAGCGCTCGCGCTCCACGACCAGCACCAGGATTATCTGCTCGCAGGTGAGCGCAACGGCCTGCGCCTCGGCCGCGAACAGACCGGCAGCGTTGATTTTAATTTTGGCAATTCACCGCGCGAGTTCACCGCGGACAAGGTCGCGGGAAAAACCATCGTCTGGACGACTACGAACGGAACTCGCGCTATGCGTTCGTGCGCACACGCGGAAATGATTCTCGTGGGATCGTTGTTGAATCTGCGCGCCGTCGCGGACGTGATCGACCAACTCCGTCCGCGCGAACTCGTCATCGTGTGCGCCGGCACGTTCGAGCAGGTGGCGTATGAAGATGTATTCGCCGCAGGCGCTTTGATCGAACGGTTGCGTCATCATTGCGACAACGAAAACCTCACTGACTCGGCGCACATCGCGCATGCAACCTTTCTCAAGGCAGGCTCGGTTGATCCGGTCCGCGCGCTCGCCCGCAACGCGCGCAAGCTGCAGAGCCTGCCGGACCTGGCCGGCGACATTCACATCTGCCTGGATCGCAACGTCATCAAACTGAACGCTGCGCTAATGAGCGACGGCTCGGTGCGAGCGCTCGAAGGCTTCGCCGCGCGACTCGCGTAGGCGGCATAGGGCGCGCGCGGTCGCTTTGGAGTGCGTCGACTCGTCGGCGTTTTTTCCGCGGCGCGACTTGTCGCGCCGCAGTTCGGTGAGCCGTCGGTCACCGCACTCCCAAGCGTTGCTCTTGTTTGGCCCGAGAACGTTTTAACAGCACAACGAGGATGATCAGCGGGCCGCCAATCCACGCGACGGATTCCACAAAGAGTAGCACTAAGATCCCGCCGAACACTTTGGAAAATTGTGCCGGGCGCAGAGAAAAGACCTGCGGTGCGAACTGACCGGAGACTTCGATCACATAGTCGCCCGCGGTGGAGACGGAGAATTTGCCGACCGACCTTCGCGCTGAGTTTCCTGACGAAAGAGTGGAGGTAAATCCAGACGACATGGGGATGAATTTTCCATCGGCTTGCGACAGCATCCGTGTCATGACGCCGGCAGGAAGGTTCGAGGGCGACGCATAAGTCGTTCCCTGAAACACGGTTGTGTGATCGTGCCACAGGACGTATTCACCGGCTTTCAATGCCACGGCATTCGTGCCTGGCACTGCGAACTGGATCAACGGGCCGGAACGAAACAGGGGCAGAAAAATGGCCACCGGCGCCAGCAGTCCTCCGCAGATCAGCGCCGCCGCCAGCCAATACCATCCAACTCCCGGGCTGATCTTTTCAGCGTTCACCACTTCTTTCCGCGATCTTCGGGAACGACACGGCGCAGGCAGTAGATGTCGCTCTTCGCGAGTTCATCACGACGCTCGTGCAGTGTCTGCCACGGGTCCCATTGCGCGCTGATGAGCTTGCCCGTAATGCCGTCACTTTCGGATGAAGCCAGGTAAACGCAAAGGCTCGCGCCCAACTCCAACGGCGTTGCGCCTTCTTCCGCCCACTTTTTATTCTTGGCGAAAAATGACGCGCCGACTTTGTCCGGGCCGGCGGCGAGCACTTGATCGACAAGCCGTGTCTTCAGCGCGCCCGGCGCGACGCAATTCACATCCACATGAAACTCGCGCAGCTCTTCAGCGAAGGTTTCGGCGAGGCGGACGGCCGCTGCTTTGGACGCCGCGTAGGCACTGATGTTTGGCAATGGGTTCGTCGCTCCACCGCCGGAGAGCACGACGATCTTGCCGCAGCCGGCCTTCTTGAAATGCGGCATCAGCGCGCGACACGGGAGCAGCACACCATAGACGTTGATGTCCATCGCGCGGCGCCAGTCATCGAGATCAATGGATTCGGTCGGACCCATGGGACCGTAGATGCCGGCGTTGCAGACGAGGATGTGAACGGATCCGAGTTCGCGTTGCGCGTATGCGACCAACTCGTTCACTTGGGATTCGTCGGCAACGTCGCAGGCACGCGCGAGGACTTTGCGTTCGGGTGCGAGCTTCGCGAGTTCATCACGCGTGGCTGTGAGGTCCTTTTCGCTGCGCGCGCAGAGCACGACGTTGGCGCCTTCACGCAGGAAATGTTCGGCGATGACTTTGCCGAGGCCCTGGCTGGCTCCGGTAATGATGGCGTTGCGACCTGCGAGTTTCATGTGCGTTCAGAATCGCGGACGGTTGCGTCCGCGCGATGATCTTGCGGACGTGACCGTCCGCGCTCCGTTGGTGTCATGTGCGTCCGACAGAAATGTGTTCAACGCCCGCGATGTCTTGCAACCGTTTTTCCAAAAAGCGGTTCGCGTCCACGATCACTTTACCGCGCATGTCTGAGGTGAGTTTCTTCCAATCGGCATCGCGAAATTCAGGCCACTCGGTGCAGACGACCGCGGCATCGGTAT
>DATHEW010000238.1:0-5891 GCA_035318425.1 Candidatus Acidiferrum sp.
CGAATCTTCCGCCACCACCGCAGGTCAGCTTGATTGTGGACGCCGCTGATCCGACTTGGACCAATGGTGTGAACGCTCCGATCAAATTCACCATGCCGGACAACGACGTGGTCGAGATCGACACCGCGACGCTCGCGATCACGCGATATTTCCCCCGCGTCGGCACGATCAACTTCGCCATCGCTGCGCGCCCCAACAGCGGCGACCTCTACGTTGCCAATACCGACGCGCGAAACCTCACGCGTTTCGAACCCAGGTTGCGCAGCGCATTCGTGACCAACCAGATCAGCCGCATCGACATCACGAGCGGCGCAGTGACTCGCTACAATCTCGACGCGGGATTTGCCTATACAAATTTCCCGAGCCGGCCCGATCAAACCAATGCGCTTGCGCAACCGACGGCGATTGCGTTCGGTCCCAGCGGCGCAAACTACTTCATCACGGCATTCGGTTCGGATCGTGTTGCGCTCATCGACGCGAACAGTGGCACCGTCACCGCGCGCATCGACCTGAATCCGAATGCCCCCGGCTCCGCGGCTGGTCCAAAAACAAAGCGTGGTCCGCGTGGGCTCGCGCTGAAACCAGGCACCGCGCTCTACGTCGCGAACCGGATTTCAAACACGCTTACGGTCATTGATCCGAACACGCGCACGGTGGTTCGTGAGATTCCGATTGGCAGCTATGATCCGACTCCGACAGTGGTGAGACAGGGACGCGGTTTCCTTTACGACGCAAAACTTTCCGGCAACGGCACGGTTTCGTGCGCGTCGTGCCACATCGATTCCGAAATGGACTTGCTGGCGTGGGACCTCGGCGATCCAAGCGGCACGATGTCATCGAACCAGATGAAAGTCGCGGGCTCGCAGATCGTGGGCGGAATTACTTCGAACGTCGTGTTTCATCCGATGAAAGGCCCGATGACGACGCAAACGTTACGTGGATTGAACGGTCTCGATCCGCTCCATTGGCGCGGTGACCGCACGAACTTCGGTCACTTCGCCGGCGCGTTTGATAGCTTGCTCGGCGGAACCACACTCTCGGATGCGGACATGACGTTGTATCGGAATTTTATCAACACGATCGTGTACCAGCCCAATCCGAACCAAAACCTGGATCGCACGTTGCCGGTAACATTTGCGGGCGGCGACCCGAATGCGGGGCGCAACACGTACATGAACTCGACCTATGCGACGCTCGGGCCCATTCAACTTCGCTGCAACACGTGCCATGCGTTACCTCATGGAACAGATCGCGGGTTCACGCCCGCCGCTGCGTTGCAGGAGCCGCAGGATTTCAAGGTGCCGCAGTTGCGCGCCACGTACCAAAAGATGCGTTTCACGAACGCGCCCGGCGCGCAAAGCATTGGCGGCTTCGGCCTCGTCCATGACGGCAGCGATCCGAGTGTATTCGCGTTTCTGTCGCGACCTGTGTTCGGCCCGTTCTCCACCGATGCGGCGGTGAAACGGAACCTGAGCGCCTTCGTGCAATGCCTCGACACGGGCATCGCTCCCGCCGTCGGTCATGGCTGCACGGTCAGGTCGAACAACGTGACGATGACCGCGATCAGCAACACATGGTCGTTGCTCGAATCGCAAGCGCGCGCGGGCACAAACGTGGATGTGGTCGTGAAAGGCGTGATCAACGGCGCGCTGCGCGGACTGTTGTATCAGCCCGGATCGAGCAACTACGTGAGCGACAAGACAGGTATTGGGCCGTTCACGCGCGTTCAACTCGCTGCATTCGCGCAAGGCGGAGACACGTTTACCGTCACGGGCGTGCCGGTCGGCACAGGCCAGCGTCTTGGTATCGAACGGCGATTGAACGGCGTCCGTGATGGGGATGCACTTGTGCCGCAACTGCGCATTGCGAACAACGGCGCGAACGCCATCGTCGCGTGGGGCACGAACGGAAGCTTCGTGCTCGAAGCCGCGGCGTCATTGCCCGTCACGAATGGTTGGTCAACGGAGACGAGCTTGCGCAGCGTCGCGAGCGGCGAGTTCAACATCACGAATTCAGCCGCGACGAATCGGTTCTTCCGTCTGAAGTCGTTGTGATAAACACCAAGCTCCAAGATCCAGGCACCAGATAAGATCCAAATCCCAAGCTCCAAAGACGGAAGGCAGTTGGTTTTTTGAAGTCTGGAGCTTGGTGTTTATCTGGAGCTTGGACCTTGGTTCTTGGAGCTTCCCTCAAAGCCGCTCCACATTGGACAAGCGCCAAAACGTCCTGCATAACTCCGCCCCATGCATGATTTTCGGTATGTCGGCAACAAGCTGTTCTGCGAACGCCTCAGCATCGAGTCGCTCGTGAAAAAGTACGGCACGCCGCTTTACGTTTACTCCCAGCACACGCTCGAAGACCACTTCGGCAAGCTCGACTCCGCTCTGCGCGATCTCGATCACCTCGTTTGCTACGCGATGAAGGCGAACTCGAATCTCGCCGTGATGCGCACCTTCGCGAATCTCGGCAGCGGCTTCGATGTCGTCAGTGAAGGCGAGTTGCGCCGTGTGATCGCCGCGGGCGGCGACGCAAAGAAATGTGTGTTCGCTGGCGTCGGCAAGACGGAAGGCGAAATCGAGTTCGCGCTGCGCAAAGGCATTTACTGCTTCAATGTCGAAAGCGAAGCCGAGTTGCAACGCATCAACAAAGTGGCGGCGCGGCTAAAAAAGATCGCGCCAATCGCTGTGCGCGTGAACCCGAATGTGGACGCCGGCACGCACGCCAAAATCACCACGGGCACTTACGAGAATAAGTTCGGTATCGCGTTCGAAGAAGTCGAAGGCGTCTATGCGCGCGCGAGCAAGTTGAAGAACCTGCGGCTGCGCGGATTGCAAACGCACATTGGCTCGCAGCTCACGCAAGTGAAGCCGTTCGAGATCGCGGTGAAGAAGCTTGTGCCCCTCGTCCAGAAGCTCTCGGCGAAATACGACTTCGAGTTCTTCAGCATCGGCGGCGGGCTGGGCATCGTTTACAATCCGGCGCTCGAAAGCGGTTCGGGGATGTGGTGGCAGCAACCGAAGGCGAAGGACATTCTCACGCCGAAGACTTATGCCGAAACGCTGGTGCCGTTGCTCAAGCCGCTGGGCCTCAAGATTCTTTTGGAGCCCGGTCGTTTCATGGTTGGCAACGCCGGTATCCTTGTGACGCGCGTTGAATACGTGAAGCGCACCGGCAAGAAAAACTTCGTGATCGTGGACGCGGCGATGAACGACCTCATCCGTCCTGCGTTCTACGATTCGTACCACGAGATCGTCCCGCTCGCGAAGAATGGCAGGACGACCGTATCGAGCGATGTTGTCGGCCCGATCTGCGAGTCCGGCGATTACTTCGCCAAAGATCGTCCGCTCGCGAAAGTCGGCGAAGGCGATTACCTCGCGCTGCTCAGCGCCGGCGCCTACGGTTTCGTCATGGCCTCCAACTACAACTCCCGCGGCATGGCGGCCGAAGTCCTCGTGAAAGGGAACAAAGCCGAAATTGTCCGTCCGCGCCAGAGCGTGGAAGAGATTTGGAAGACCGAGCGCGTCCCGGCGTGGCTCTGATCGACGCGCATTCGCGAAGCCCTGAAATTTACCGAATCGACGCGCCGTCATCCGGTTCCTAATACTCCCAAGCGGTTTGGGGTGTCGGGATGAAACCGGTTGAAACGTTGGTGTTGTTGATGGTCGTCGTCGTGGGCGTAGTGCTCGTTGGCCGGCGACTCAAAATTCCATATCCCATCGCGCTGGTAATCGCTGGGCTGGGGATCAGCCTGATCCCGGGCATTCCAGCAATTCGGATTGATCCGGACATCATCTTCCTCGTTTTCCTTCCGCCACTGCTCTACGCCGCCGCGTGGTTCACTTCCGTGCATGATTTCAAAGCGAACCTCCGCCCCATTCTCCTGCTCGCGGTGGGATTGGTGCTGTTCACGACGGCAGCGGTTGCGTTCGTGGTCCATGCTTTAATTCCAGAAATTCCATGGGCGGTGGCATTCGCGCTCGGCGCAATCGTTTCGCCGCCGGACGCGGTCGCGGCGACTTCCATCGCCAGGCGCATCGGCCTGCCCAAACGCATCGTGACTATTCTTGAAGGTGAGAGTTTGGTGAACGATGCGACTGGGTTGGTCGCGCTGCGGTTCGCAGTGGTCGCGGCAGCGTCGGGAACGTTTTCCATCGGGCAGGCGACGCTTCAATTCATTTCAGTTGCTGCGGGCGGGCTCCTGCTCGGTCTCGTGGTCGGTTTCGTTTTTGAACGCATCGCGCGTTTGCTCGAGGAAGATTTGCTCACGATCACGCTGTCGTTGCTCGCGCCTTACGCCGCATATCTGCCCGCGGAACGGCTGCACGTTTCAGGTGTGCTCGCGGCGGTTGCGGCGGGTGTCTATGGAGGATGGCGGGCGCCGGAGGTTCTCTCTGCATCAGTACGCTTAAGCGCGAACGCTGTTTGGGAGTTGCTGGTCTTCCTGCTGAACTGCGTGGTCTTTGTGTTAATCGGCCTGCAACTGCCCGAGGTGCGAGCGGGTCTCGGGCATCACTCCCTCGGCGAACTCATCTGGTACGGTGTGATCGTTAGTGCGCTCGTGATCGTGGTGCGCCCGATCTGGGTTTTTCCGGTCGCGTGGTTATCGCGGCTCAGCAAACGTGTCCGCACGCGAGATCCAATGCCGCCATGGCAAGCCATTGCTGTGATTTCCTGGTGCGGCATGCGCGGCGTGGTGTCGCTCGCGGCTGCACTGGCGTTGCCGATGACGCTGGCCGATGGGCGTCCGTTTCCCGAACGTGATCTCGTATTGTTCCTCACCTTCTGCGTAATCCTCGCGACGCTGGTCTTGCAGGGGTTGTCGTTGCCATGGCTTGTGAAGTTTCTTGGCGTAAAGGATTCACGCGATGACACCCACGAGCGACAGACTCGCGCGCACCTGGCCGAAGCCGCGCTGAAGCACCTTGGGGAACTTGCCGGAAAAGAAAATGCGAACGCTGCGGCCCTGCGTCGCATCTCCGAGATGTATGAAGATCGCGTGCGCCATCTGAACGATCATCTCGCTGAAGTGCTCGGTTGGAGTGATGACCGGCATCGCTTGATCGAAACCCGGCGATTGTGGCGCGAAGCCATCGCTGCGGAACGCCGGGCGTTGCTTCAATTACGGCGCGAAGCCCGAGTTGAGGAAGAGTTGGTGCATCAACTCGAGCGCGAGATGGACCTCGAAGAAACGCGGCTGAAGGTGTGAACGATGGAACTCCTCGCGCTGCGACGAGTATGTCTTTGCGCCTGGGACGTGGGACATCCTCTGTTGCGGGAAGGTTTCGCCGTTGCCGACGCATCCGCACTGACGTGACAGTCGCGGCCATGGCGACACAGATCGAGGCGGTGATCTTCGACATGGATGGCGTGTTGTGCGACTCGGAGGCGCTCATTTGCACGTCTGCGGTAGAGATGTTTCGCGAACTCGGAGTAACGGTGCAGCGCGATGATTTCATTCCCTTCATCGGCACGGGTGAGGACCGCTACATCGGCGGCGTGGCGGAAAAACACGGCGTGAGCTTGAATCTCGCGAAGGCGAAAGAGCGCACGTACGAAATTTATCTCTCCTTGGTGCCGGCGCAGCTCGAAGCATTTCCGGGTGCGGTCGAGTTGGTGAAGCAATGCCGCGAGGCCGGGCTGAAGACCGCGGTGGCATCCAGCGCTGACCTCGTGAAGATCAGAGCCAACCTGAACAAGATCGGGCTGCCAATCGAAACATGGGAGACGATTACCAGTTCGGAAGACGTGGTGAAAAAGAAACCGGCGCCGGACATCTTTCTCGCGGCCGCACGGAAGCTTCGCGTCGGTGCCAGGCAATGCGTCGTGATCGAAGATGCGGTGGTCGGTGTCGAGGCGGCGCGTGCGGCGGGAATGCGATGTGTCGCGGCAGC
>DATHEW010000239.1:0-3285 GCA_035318425.1 Candidatus Acidiferrum sp.
TGAAACGCGCGCGCGTGGCGAGTGCAAGTCTTCCCCTGCTCTGCCGGACTGAGACTCCTTCCGCTTGGGGACGTTCAATTTCCGCGCCACGCGCGAGCGTGAACTGTTGCAGCACGGCAGCGTCTGGATACTCTTGGCGCGTGCGGAAAATGATTTACCTGCTGACGCGTGTGTCGCTCGCCGCGACTATTTTCGTTAGCGCGCTTCCATCCATTGCCACCTCGGTGCTCGCACCGGATTTCGACGGAATGGTGCGTCGCGCCGACTTGATCTTCACGGGCCGCGTGACGGGCCAGCGCGCTGAGTGGCGCAAGTTCGATGGCCAGCGAAGCATCGTCACACTGGTTCGCTTCGAGGTGCTCGGTATCCACAAAGGACAAGCGGGCCGCAACGTCGAGCTGCAATTCCTGGGCGGCAAAATTGGCGAGGCTTCGCTCCATGTGGATGCGATGTCAAAGTTCCATGTTGGCGAACGTGCGGTGTTGTTCGTGGAACAAAACGGAGTCAATGCTTCGCCCCTCGTCGGTTTCTTTCACGGTAAATTCAATGTGCTCACCGACAACTCGGTGGCGCACCACAATGGCGAGCCATTAAGCGATGTCGCTGAAATCGGCAAAGCTCGCCTGAAGCGCGCGACCGGCCCTCGCGCCATGTCGCACGACGATTTCGCGGGAACGATCCGCGGCAAAGCGAAGAAGACGAACTGATATGCGGCGATTCTCCCTGACGGTTCTGGTACTCGCCACGGTGTGGAATGCGAGCGCGTACGATTTCATCGGCAAGAATCCGATTCGCTGGCCACAAGGAGATGTCGAAATAATTCTCCAACTCGACGCAACGCGCGCGCCGGAATTCCTGAGTGATGGACATAACTCGTGGGACGCCGTGGCAAATGAGGCTTTGGAATTGTGGAATTCGGTTCTGCCCACCATTCGATTCACCTCCCTCGATGGTTTCGGAAATGGAGATGGGAACGAACGCAATGAAGTGTTTTTCAGCCAGGCCATCTATGGTCATCGGTTCCCGCGTGACGTGCTCGCGGTCACCACTACCTGGTTTATTGGCGATGAACGGGTCGAGGGCGACACCGTTTTCAATGCGTCGATCCCGTGGAATTCGTATCGCGGAGATTTTGACGGCCACTCTGTTGATTTCCGTCGCGTGGCGATCCACGAGTTCGGACACCTCGTCGGCCTCGATCATCCAGACGAGGCCAAACAGGTTGTACCGGCAATCATGAACAGCATTGTGTCCGATCTGGATGCAATCACCGAGGATGATGCGCTGGGCGCAAGCGCTCTCTATGCGCCGTTGGAAAGCCGTTACACGATTAACGTCTCTGTCGATCCGCCGCAAAGTGGCACCGTATCGGTCAGTCCGAGCGCGCCCGATGGAAAATTCGCCTGGGGTGCGCTGGTCACTCTCGCGCCGAAGCAAGCGCGCGGATTCCGTTTCAACTTATGGGACGCTCCGAACGCTGGTAGCAAGCGCGCGCTGAGATTTCGCGTTTACGAAGACCAGAACATCACTGCCGTTTTCAGCAGCAACACTGCGCCTCGAATCGTGACGCAACCGAAAAGTCAGTTCGCCTCGATCGATGATGTGGTGGTGTTGCGCGTGAAGGCGGCGAACGCCGCACGAGCCTCTTATCAATGGCAGTTCGAAGGCGAGGACATCGCGGGCGCTACTCAGCCGATTCTGACTCTGCCAGAGATCGACCACGCGGACTCGGGCCTCTACTCCGTGATAGTGCGCACCGCGAAAGGACAAGCGACGAGCAAGCCCGCGCGCCTGATTGTGGACGGCTACTGAGCCGGACGGTACATCGAGAGTCGCACCGGCGTCTGCATCAGAGAACGCCGGCGATACGTCATCACATCGAACGGACGCTCGTGTTGATACCAGCCGAGCATCTCATCCAATTTCATGAGCACGTAAGGCTGGGCGACGTTGAAGCCGTTCTTCGTGAAGACCACGTCGTCTGCAATGTACACGCACATGTGGAGCGCCTGCCCCTCCTTGTTGAAGAGCATCAGCACGTCGCCAAATTCTTTGCGGCCGTCCGTGATGCGCACGTAGTCGGACTTGAGTGTTGCGATCGTTTCCTTGGGATCGAAAAAACGATCGTCGGGTCGGTCGTTGAAAAAATTCATCGCGGTCCAGAAACAGTCCTCACGAATGGCGTGCGCGTCGTCCGGAGGCGGAAATGTGTAGAGGCGCACGCGCGCAAACGGCGGAAGTAAATCAGCCACGTTGATGCTCGCGCCCTGCGGCAAACGGGCGATCGACTCAACGAGCGGCCTGACACTGAAAGCGCGCTCGCCTCTGGCCCAGTATTGCAGCAACGAATTGGCATCCGTGTCCGGCGCGATGCGAACGGACATGATGAAAGTCGAAACACGCCACAATGATCTGACCAGCGCCAGGGATTCCGCAGGGGTGGCCAGCTTGGAGAACACGGCACCGTCCGAGAACAAAAGAAGATTTCCCTGGCGGTAAGTGAGCTTTCGCGCCAGTTCCACCTTATCTGGCGGCAGACCGCTCTGGCTGAACCATTCATCAAAGCCATCGGCGCGAAATTGAAACGGGTTGTGCTGTGAATTCTCCGGCCAGGAAGCCAGGACATCGTACAGCTTCGCGCGCGTCTCCGGCTTCAAGTCGCGCACGAGCAAAGGAGGCGGCGAGATGCGGAATCCATCCGGCAGGCGCTGCCATTTTGCCGGATCAACGAGAAACGCCCTGGCTTCGGAACTCAAGTCGAGCGACATGAACAGAGCGGTCAATCGCGCTTCCGAGTAATTTCTGAAAAGCCATTGCACCTCGGCTTGCCCCAACTCGTTGCTGAAATACGCCTGCGGCCTCTCGAGGGCGAACGGAGTGTAGGCGAGCTTTCCCCACGACGGCGTGTTCCGCGATGGGGCCGTGATCATCCCAGCGGGCTTGGTTGTGAATCCTGATCCAGCGGTCGTGATAACCGGTGTGCGTGAGAAGACATGTTGCAGCAGTGCCATCAGCAGCATCCCGGAGAGCACCAACAACATGTGGGCAAAGCGCAGGCGGAAACCAACCGTATCCGCGGGCTGTGCCGTCCTGTTAATTCCCGGTTGTTTTTTCAAAAGGCGGCGCAACTTACGCGACGTGCCGACGAAGACAACTTAACTCACCAAAAAGTTACTTCGTCACCGGGATGTAGCAAATCATAGCCAACTTATCGCAACGCGAGGGAGAGATGGCGTTTGCCAAAAGCATTTACCGTCTCGGGAGTTTTGAGCGCTCTTTCCCTCC
>DATHEW010000240.1:0-5099 GCA_035318425.1 Candidatus Acidiferrum sp.
TATCGGGCCTGAAGATGGTCTCCTCTCCTGCGGATACGAAGGCATCGGCCGGCTCGCAGCGGTGGAACAGATCGTCGCACGCGCGAAGGAGTTGCTGAAATAGAGCGGCGCGAACGCCGAGTATGAAGTTTCCCCGGCCAAATTTTCAGCGCCTCAACTTCGCGCTGAAACCAGTCGCGCCTGATCCTGCCCAACAGTTGTTCCGGCTCAAGGCCGTCGAGCGCGACATTGTCCTGCCCATCAAGGCGCTCTACATCGGCATCCTGATTTATTTCCTCTACTACTCGAAGTGGTACAGCGATCTCGGCACCGCGCGCGAGATCGCCGAGATGATGGTGGACCGTTTTTTCATCATCTATGGCGTGATCAACGTCGGCGCGGCGGCGTTTCTCCTCATCAAGCGCCGCATCAACCTCGCGCGCGCGCAACGCGTCGTGTTCAGTGTCAGCTTGCTCGACTCGTTTTTCCTCGCGGCGTTGACCGTGGTGACAGGCGGTTTCGACAGCATTCTTTATTGGCTGTTTCCCGGGTTGATTGTTCGCAACGCCGTCACGCACCCGGGCGCCAAGCCGCAGATCATCCTGAACCTCACGGTCGTGTTCAGCTTCGTGCTCGCCGGCGCGCTCGATGAGCTGACGATGCGATATGACGCCACGCTCTTCGAGCTGCCGCCCGAACTGCCCACCGAGCCAATCCTGCTCCGCACCGTCGTGTTGCTGCTCTTCGCGATTACGTGCTACGGGTTGCAAGTGTTGTTCGAGCGGGCGCGGCTTGTGGCGGAAGAGTCCCGCGAATTCGTAACGCGACAGGAGCAATTGCGCGCGGCGGGGCGGCTCGCTGCCGAGATCGCGCATCAAGTGAAGAACCCCCTCGGCATCATCAACAACGCCGCTTTCGCACTTCAACGCGCAACCGCTGCCGGCAAGCCCATGCCGATGGAGCAGCTCGAAATCATTCGCGAGGAAGTCGCGCGCTCCGATCGCATCATCACGGAGTTGATGGGATACGCGCAACTCGCGGAGGGGACAGTCGAACGGCTCAATCTGGTCGAGGAAATCAATCGCGCGATCAATGTCGTGTTTCCAGGCGGCGTCTATCGCGGCATTCAGGTGAAGACGGATTACGGATCCGACCTGCCACCGCTCCTGATGCAACGGAGACATTTTTCGGAGATCATCGTGAACATTCTCCAGAACGCCCGCGAGGCGCTGGGCGGAAACGGCCAGATCGAAGTGTCAGCCGAAGTCCGGGACCATTTTGTTCGGATTGAAATTGCCGACGATGGCCCGGGCATCCCTCCCGAGAAGACGCAAAAGATTTTCGAAGCTTACTTCAGCACCAAAGAGAAAGGTACGGGGCTCGGGCTGTCGATCGTCCGCCACAACGTGGACATTTACAGTGGCACCGTGCGCGTGGAATCCGAGCTTGGACAGGGCTCGCGCTTTATCCTAGAATTGCCCACACGAACCTTTATGCGCCTCCGTAAATGAGTGTCCCTCTGCCTCCAATGCTCGTCGTCGATGACGAGAAGAACATGCGCGCCACCTTGCGTGGCATCCTCAGCAACGAAGGCTATACCGCGCGGCCCATCGAGTCCGCCGAAGAAGCACTGCGCATCCTCGATCGCGAAGAGTTCTTCATGATCATTTCTGATTTCCGATTGGGCGGAATGAATGGCGGAGAATTCCTGAAAATCTGCCGCCAGCGCTGGCCGAATGTGCCGGTCGTGGTGATCACCGCTTACGCCACGCCCAAGCTTGCCGCCGAGGCGATCAAAGCTGGCGCGTTCGATTATCTGCCCAAGCCGTTCGAGCCCGAAGAACTGCTGAACGTGGTGGCGCGCTGCGCCGAGCGTTACCGGTTGCTGAAAGAGAACGCGACGTTGCGCGCGCGTTCCGGCGAGACGTATCGCATCGACGACATCATCGGCGACTCGACGAAGATGCGCGAACTGCGCGAGTTGATCAGGACGGTGGCGCCGGCGAACGCCACCGTGTTGATCCTGGGAGAAAGCGGCACGGGGAAGGAACTCGTTGCGGGAGCGCTGCACACACTGAGCGAGCGGCGGAGTTCGCCTTACGTGCGCATCAATTGCGCGGCCATTCCCGAGGCCCTGCTGGAGAGCGAGTTGTTCGGTCACGAGAAAGGCGCGTTCACCGGCGCCGTTAAACAAAAGCACGGGCGGGTAGAAGAGGCGGATGGCGGCACGATCTTCCTCGATGAAATCGGCGACATGAGCCGGCCGTTGCAGGCGAAGCTTCTCCGATTTCTGGAAGACGGCACATTCACGCGCGTCGGTGGCAATGAGGAACTTCACGTGAACGTCCGCCTGATTGCGGCAACGAACCGCGACATCGTGGATGCCATTCGGCAGAACCAGTTTCGCGAAGACCTGTTTCATCGCCTGAACGTCGTTCAGTTCCGTCCGCCGCCGTTGCGCGAGCGAGGCACGGATGTGGTGTTGCTGGCGGAACATTTTCTCCATCACTTCAATGCCGTGATGAAGAAGCAAGTCGCCGCGCTTTCTGCCGCGGCAAAACAAAAACTCCTGACGCATCACTGGCCGGGGAATGTCCGCGAGTTGCGCAACGTGATCGAACGCGCGGTGATCCTCGAAACATCTTCCGAGGTGCAGCCGCGCAACCTTCCTGATTTCACGATCGAGAGTGGCCTGCGTAAGCCTGACGCCGCCGTCGCTCATTCTCCAGCCAGCACCGCCGGCCAGTCGCTCGACGATGCGATGTCGAGCTTCGAGCGCGAGTTGATCCTGCACACACTGGAGCAAAATCGTTTCAGCCTCACACGCACCGCAGACCATCTCAAAATCAGCCGCCACGCCTTGCGTTATCGCATGCAGCGCCTCAACATTGCCGGCGCGGCGGAGGTCGAAGAAGAAGCAGCCCCGACCGCTTAGGGATGTCGCATCTGCATTTTCTTTTTGCCGCTATCACGGACGGGATCACGCCCCGCGCGCCGGAGCCCGAGCACCGTTTCACCGCAAATGACATGTTGATCGTCGTCACGGCGGCGCTTGGCGTGGGATTGGTGCTCGTGATCTGGGCGGTATTCTTTCGGAAAAAGACGGAAGAGAAATACGAATACCCACAGCCGACAAAGAAGAAAGAAGCGGACGACGAACCCTCCGAGGATGGCGAACGTCGCCGCCGCCGCAAACGCCGTCGCGTGCGCGATCATCGTCCGCGCAATCCGACCTTGCACCAAACTGGCGGTCTGCCTCCGCCACGGTCTGAGGACCAACCGCCTCCCTACTGATGGAACAGAGCCGCGCCATCACCCAACGCAGCGCGAGCAATCTCGCTCTCGCGTTCATTCTGCTGCCGAAGGAAAAACGTGATGGCATGTCCGCGCTCTACGCTTTCTGCCGCGAGGTGGATGACGTGGCGGACGACGAGGGCGTGCCAGTCGAGCAACGCCGCCGCGTTCTCGCAGAATGGCGTGAAGACATTCGCGCCGCTTGCGCCGGCGGCGAACCGCGCTTTGCTGTGAACCGGGAACTGCAAGGCGTCATCCAACGCCATCCCGGACTTAAGTTTGAGTTGTTCGACGACTTGATTCGCGGCGTCGAAATGGATTTGGACATTAAACGTTACCCGACGCACGCAGAGTTGGAACAGTACTGCTACCGCGTGGCGTCTGTCGTGGGACTGCTGAGCATCGAAATCTTTGGCTACGAAAATCCGAAGACTCGCGAATACGCCATTCATCTCGGCAAAGCGCTTCAATTGACCAACATCGTGCGCGACGTGAAGACGGACGCAGAGCGCGGCCGGATTTATTTTCCACTGGATGAGCTGTCGCGCTTTGGAGTGAGCGCGGCGGAGATTCTCAACAGCGAATACTCACCACGCTTTCAC
This sequence comes from Candidatus Acidiferrum sp., assembly GCA_035318425.1. GTDB lineage: Bacteria > Verrucomicrobiota > Verrucomicrobiia > Limisphaerales > SIBH01 > JANNGC01. Next base: position 3,876 of record DATHEW010000240.1, read on the forward strand.
AAGCTCGCGGCGAGCATCGCGGATCGCGCCAAGCAGTTTTACAAACTCGCGAACGAAACTCTCCCTCGGGAAGACCGCCGCTCCATGGCTGCGGCCGAGCTGATGGGCTCCGTCTATTGGCGCCTGATGGAAAAACTCGAAGCACAACGCTTCGACGTGTTTGGCCCCACGCCCACGCGCGTGAGCAAGGGTCAAAAGATCATTCTCATCCTGCGCACGTGGTTCCGCGTTTTCTCCGGCGCGCTGATCCCGAACTATGGCACGCGCTGACGCCGCGCGACGTCGGCTCATCGTCAACGCCGACGACTTCGGGCGCTCCCATTCCATCAACAAAGCAGTCATTCGTGCGCATCGCGAAGGCGTTCTCACCGCCGCCAGCCTGATGGTGAATGAAGCAGCGTGCGATGAGGCTGTAGCGCTGGCAAAAGAGAATCCGCAGCTCGGTGTCGGGCTGCATCTCTCGCTGCTGTTCGGTCACTCCGCGCTCAAACCGCAGGAGATTCCTGGATTGGTGAACGAACGCTGTGAGTTCAGCGAAAGCCCCGTGGCGTCAGGAATGAAATTTTTCTTCCAGCGAAACCTTCGCTCGCAGATCGAAGCGGAGATCGCCGCACAGTTTGAACGCTTTCGCGCCACTGGGTTGAAATGCGATCACATCAACGGCCACCTGCACCTGCACCTGCATCCCGTGGTGTTCGAAATCCTGATGCGCCGCGCACGCGAATGGAATATCACGCACCTGCGGCTGACGTGTGACCCGTTCTGGCTCAACGCGCGACTTGCAGGCGGACACTGGCTGTATCGCGCGAGTCATGCCGTGATTTATCGTTTGCTCTCACACCGCTCCATGCGTGCGCTCGTGCGGCGCAAAATAAGATTCACCGAGCGCGTCTTCGGTTTGCTCCAGAACGCTCGCGTGGATGAAGCGTTCGTCAGCGCCTTGTTGCCGCAGCTTCCGGCGGGCGATTCAGAGCTTTACTCACATCCGTCGCTCACGGAATTTCGGCACGAATTTGACGCGCTCGTCAGTCCGGTCGTGAAGCAGCTCGTCCGCGACCACGACATCGAGCTGATCCGTTACCAGGATTTGTAGTATGGCGAAGATTCTCATCATCTTGATCATCGGCCTCATCTGCGAGGCCGCCGGCGTGGTGCTGCTCAAGGCCGGCATCGACACGATTTGCAAAGGCAAGGACGTGACGCTGGTGAACATCATCCCGACGG
>DATHEW010000241.1:0-6876 GCA_035318425.1 Candidatus Acidiferrum sp.
TCCTGAGCCAGGGCCGTTTCGATGACGCCGAGAAACTGATGAACGATTTCCCGCCTCATCCATCAGCCGTGTCCATTTACAGCGTACTTGGCCGCGTGCAGGCGGCGCGTGAAAACTGGCCCGGAGCCAAGGCTCAGTACTCGCGAGTCATTTCTTTCCTGCCCGCGGACCACACGGACGCTCATGACCATGCGGCGTTTTACCATCTCGCTACGATTTTGTTGCAGACGGGCGAACTCGGCGAATACGAGAGCCGCCGTGATGAAATCGTTCGTCGCTTCGCGCAAACCACGGACCCGATCTCCGCTGAGCGTCTCGTGAAGGTTTCGTTGGCACTGCCCCCGCGCGCCGCCGATCTTGCTCTGTTCGGGAAGATGGCGGATGTCGCGATCGCTGCCGGTCCGAGCCATCCGGCGTGGACTTATTTCCAACTTGCGAAAGGGCTCGCGGATTATCGGCAGGGACTGTTCAACGCCGCCGCGGAACGGCTGGAACAAGTCGCGGGAAAGTCAGGCGACATGTATCGCACCGCGCAAGCGCGCTCGATACTTGCGATGGCGCAACAGCATCTTGGGAAAACCAACGACGCGCGCACCACGTTGGACGAGGTCAGTGAGCTCGTGAACAGCCACTTTCCAAAAACCGGGAAAAGCGGCGGTGATGCGTGGGACAATTGGGTCATCGCGCACGTTTTCTTGCGTGAAGCAAAAGCTATCGTTGAATCTGGTCAAACGAACGCGTCTGAGGCTTCATCGAAATAGAAAGCAATCAGCTCAACAGGGGACTGTCATGAAATGTGTATTTGTTTTTCTCTCCCTTACAATGTGTATTGGCGCTGCCGCGCTCGCGGCGGAGGACGCCGCGCCACGTTCCTTCAACATCAACCGGCAAGTCCTCGACTTCGCGTTGCTGGATACGAAAGGGCGCTTTCACGAATTACGGCGCACGGATGCGAAAGCGGTCGTTCTCTTCTTCACCATGAACGAGTGCCCAATCGCGCGACAGAGTTACAGCAAGCTGCGGGAGTTGCAGAAAGGTTTCGCGGATCGCGGCGTGGACGTGTGGATCATCAGCACGGACGACACGGAGTCCCGCGCGAGCATCGAAAAGGAAATGCGCGATCACGGCGTGGGTTCGACTCCGGTGCTCATCGACGATGCAAAAGGCGTGACACGCATGCTCGGCGTAACCCGTACGTGCGAAGCCATTGCGATCGGGACGAAAGATTGGAAAGTGTTTTATCGCGGGGCGGTGGACGATCAGTTGGTTGAAGGTGCGAAGAAACCCGCCGCGACCGCGAAATATCTCGAACGCGCTTTGGAAGAGTTTCTCTCAGCCAGGGCCGTTACGGAAGCCACGACTGTTGTGCATGGTTGCGTGATTCACTTCGACTCACCGAAAGGTGAAGCGGACACGGCGATCTCGTACGCGAAGGACATCGCGCCGTTACTGGAGAAAAAATGCGTGCAGTGCCACAGCCCCGGCAACATCGGCCAGTGGTCCATGTCCAACTACGGCAAGGTGAAATCGAAGGCAGCCATGATGCAGGAAGTCGTGCTCGCGCGACGGATGCCGCCCTGGGACGCCGATCCGCATTACGGAAAATTCAGCAACGATCGCTCGCTCACGACCGTAGAGAAACGTTTGTTGCTCCGCTGGATTGAAGAAGGCGCGCGGCGCGGCGACGGCGAAGATCCGCTCGCATCTCTCAACGTGCCGAAGAACGAGTGGCCGCTCGGCAAACCCGACTTGATCGTCTCATTGCCCGCGCCGCAGGAAATTCCCGCGACGGGGGTGTTCGATTATCGCCACGTCGACGTGCCGCTGGAATTGACCAACGCCGTTTGGGTTGGCGCTGCTGTAATCAAGCCGGGTAATTACGAATGCACGCATCACGTCATCGTGCGCGTGAAATATCCAAAGGAGGGCCGCACGAGCACTGAGCAGGCGGAAGGATTGGAAGGATGGTCACCGGGAAAAACATTCGAGCGATTCCCCACCGGTACCGGCATACGATTGAAGCCGGGCGCGGTCATCAACTTCGAACTGCACTACACCGCGACGGGCAAGCCCGAGACTGATCGCACCGAAATCGGTTTGTATTTCCTGAAAGAGAAGCCAGAGCTGCGTTACGAATCGCGGATGGCCGTAAACCTGGAACTCAATATTCCACCTGGCGAGTCCGACGTGCGCACGCATGCAACCGCAGGCTTCAAACGCGACACGATGCTCTACGGATTCGTGCCGCACATGCACACCCGCGGCGCGTGGATGAAGTACGAAGCGCTGTATCCCGATGGTCGCCGTGAAACGTTGCTTCACGTGCCGCGCTACGATTTCAACTGGCAGATCGAATACACGCTTGCCCAACCCAAGCGCATGCCCGCCGGCTCATGGATTCTCTGCACCGGCGGCTTCGACAATTCTGCGCGCAACCCGAACAACCCCGATCCAAAGAAGCGCGTCACCTGGGGCGAACAATCATTCGACGAAATGTTCATCGGCTTCCTGAACGTGGCCGAGTTGCCGGAGACGAAGACACTTTCGAAGAAGTGAGCGTTTGAATTCGTACCGGTGCATAAAACAGCGGACGTCATCGTGATCGGCTGCGGGGCTGTTGGAAGCGCCTCGCTGTACCAACTCGCGAAGCGCGGAGTGAAGGTGCTCGGCATCGATCGTTTCCAACCGCCACACGATCGTGGCTCGTCGCATGGAGACACGCGCATCACGCGATTGGCGCTGGGCGAAGGTTCGCAATACGTCCAGTTCGCGCGGCGCTCACACGAGATCTGGCATGAGTTGGAACGCGAGACGGGGCAAACATTGTTACGCGAAGTCGGCGGGCTGTATTTCGGATCGGCAAACACGCATGGGCAGGCACACGGCTCGACGGATTTTCTTCAAACGACCATCAACGTTGCGCGGGAACATCGTATTCCTCACGAGGTGTTGGATGTCGCGTCGATGCGCGAACGTTTCCCGCAGTTTCATTTTCGCGACGACGAGCGCGGTTGCTTCGAACACTCGGCGGGATTTGTTCATCCCGAGGCATGCATCGCAGCACAACTGAAGATGGCCGCGCGCCACGGCGTAGAGCTTCGCACTGACGAACAGCTCATTCATTGGGAGAACAATGGCGGTTCCGTTGAAGTCACGACGGACCGAGGCACATACGGCGCGGCTCATCTCATTCTCACGGCTGGTGCGTGGTTGCCGCGGATCGTTCCTGAATTGGCGAGCAGCGCACGCGTGCTCCGTCAGGTGTTGTTCTGGTTTGAACCTGACGGCCCGCACGAACTGTTCACGCCTGAGCGCCTGCCGGTTTACATCCGCGTGCCTGACGCCGGCACGAACATGTTCTACGGCTTTCCGACAATCGATGGACCGAGCGGTGGATTGAAGATTGCCGGCGAACAGTTCGACTGCACCACGGACCCGGATTCAATGAAGACTGAAGTAAGTGCCGAAGAAGTTGTAGCGATGCACGCCGTTGCTTCACCGCACTTGCGGATCACCTCTCGCTGCGTGCGCAGCGTCGTCTGCAAATACACCGTCACGCCGGACTTTCATTTCATCATCGATCACGCGCCGAACACTGAACGCGTCTGGTTGGCATCCGCTTGTTCCGGTCACGGTTTCAAACACTCCGCCGCTGTTGGCGAGGCGCTTGCCGAGATCGTGAGCGATGATCGCACGAAGTTTGATCTTTCACCGTTTCAACTCTCCCGGTTTGCAAGTGGTAGCGCGTGATTCCTGTCCTGGCTGCCGGTGACAATACGTTGGCCGTCGGAATTCAATGCCGCGTTGCGCACTCCACCCTTGTGTCCTTTGAGAGTGAAAACTTCCTGACCCGTGGCAGCGTTCCACGCCTTCGCCGTCCCATCTCTATTACCGGTCGCTGTCGGGACTGAACGCTACGCTCCCAGCCGCGCGGATTCAGGGCGAGTCAGTTTTAGTTTCGGCGCGAACCGCTTCCTCACGCAATTTGAGCGCCTCGTCGTTGCGTCCGGCGGACTCGTAGCTGGTGGCCAATTTGCGCATCGCCTTGATCGTCTCGGGATGCGCCGAGCTTTTTGACTTCCGGATCAGGGAGAGGAATTCCTCCTGCAACTGGATCGCGTCCGGGCGGCGACCTGCGGACTGATAGATACTGGCCAACCGGTCTATCATGTAGAACGTGAAGGAATGTTCCGTGCCGAGCACCCGGCGGCTCTGCCTGACCACCTCTTCCCGCAACGAGATCGCATCGTTCCATCGCAGGGCCGAGACGTAAACCTGCGCCAGGGCATCCATCGTGCCGAGCGGCACGGAGTTTTCCGGCCCGTAAATCTTTTTCTGAACCTGGACCACGCTTTCGTACAGCTCGATTGCCTCGGCTAGCTGGCCGGCATTGTGGCGGCTGTGGGCGAGGTGCCGAGTTATTGTCATGGTTTCGGCGTGTTCCGGACCATAAACCTGACGGTAAATCGGCAGCAAATTCTTGAGAAGCCGAGCGGCATCCAGCCAGCGGTGGGCGGTCATGTAGCAGCGAGACAGCATCAGCGTGGACGAAAGTCGCGCCGGATTTTCCGGAGCAAGGGTCTTGCTGTGCTGGGTCGTGACTTCTTCCTGAATCTCGATCGCCTCCGCGACGCGTCCCACGGCGAGATAAATTTCGGTTTGGATCTGCTTCGCGCGCACGGTCCTTGCATCGGCAAGATCCGGTTTCACGAGCGTTCCCAAATCTTCGGCGAGCTGGAGCATCTCTGTGTCCCGTTTCCCCGCCCGATAGGCTAACGCCAGGCTGCTCATTGCTCCGATGGTGGCAGAGTCGTTCGGGCCATTCACTCGGCGTCGAATCGTGACCAGCTCTTCCATGAGTCGAATGCCCTCGTCCAGTTTGTCAGTCGCCACGGTGGTGCTCGCCACGTCAGCCATCGCCTGGAGGGTCTGGGCGTTTTCCGCGCCCGAATGAGCTCGGTGGTAATCGCGCACTTGATGAAACAGCGGAAGGGATTCCCGCATGAGACCAAGGCGTCGATACGTTCCTGCAATCGTGTTCTGCAACGCGGCTTTGCGGGCGGGCTGGCCAGCCAGTTCCTTGTCGAGATTCTTCACGGCCGTCGTCAGCATCTCGGCGACGGTGATCGTCCGGCCGTCACGCGCCGGATCGGGGCTCTGCAAAACCCCGGTCATCAATTTCGAAACGGCCTCGGACTCTTCTCGGGCCGTGCGTTCCGACGCGGCATTGGCCGTGGCCTTCTGCTCGGCGTCTACCGCTCGGGCCATGCTGGCTTCAGATTCGGTGAGCCGCTGTCGCGCGACCGTTTCCGCTGCCACGGCCCGTTGAGCCTGCCGGTTCGCACGCACCATCTGCCACGCGCTGACCACGAATCCAACCATGAGCACCAGCGCCACCGCGGCTGTCGCAGTGAACATGAGTCTGTTCCGCCGCCACACCTTTTGCAGGCGATACGTGGTGCTGGGCGGACGGGCGTCCACTGGTTCATGGCTTAGGTGCCGCGTCAAATCGGCCGCCAGTCCGTTGGCCGTCTCGTAACGCCGCGCGCGATCCTTCTCCAGACACTTCATCACGATCCAGTCGAGGTCGCCCTGGAGTTGGTGCAGCAACTTTGACTTGTCGGCGGAGCGGCGTTTCGACGTGGTTGTCAGTTGATCGGCTCCGAGCGTCGCCAGGCGAGTGCTCGGTCGCGGCGGCTCCTGCTCGCGGATCGTTTTCCGCATCGCGTCGATGCCCAGCGACATCAACTCCTCGGCATCAAACGGCGTGCTGCCGGCGAGCAATTCGTAAAGCAGGACTCCCAGGCTGTAGATGTCCGAACGCGTATCAATATCCAACCCGCTCATTTCCGCCTGCTCCGGACTCATGTACGCCGGCGTGCCAATGAATTGGTGAAGCTGCGTGTAAACCGTCGCATCCGTCAGCCGGCCTTCGGTGGCTTTGGCGATGCCGAAGTCGATCACCTTCGGCACGGGAACACCATCGTGCAGCGTAACGAGGATATTCGACGGCTTGATGTCGCGGTGGATGATCCCTTTTTGGTGCGCGTGCTGAATGGCCCGACAAACCTTGATGAACAGATCGAGTCGTTCCTTCGTGGAGAGATTCGCCTGGTCGCAATAGTCGGTGATGCGAATACCGCGCACCAGTTCCATGACGAAGTACGGGCGACCCAGGTCGGTCGTGCCCGCGTCGAGCACCTTGGCGATATTCGGATGTTCCATCATCGCCAATGCCTGACGCTCGGCCTCGAACCGCGCGACAACCTGCTTGGTATCCATGCCAAGCTTGATCACCTTGAGCGCAACGCGCCGCCGGACCGGCTCCGTCTGCTCCGCGACATAGACCACACCGCAGCCGCCTTCGCCCACGCGTTCGAGGATTTTGTAACGTCCGATTTTCTGACCGATGATTTCCTCGGCACGGTCATCGGGTTCGAGCTTGAGAGTTTTGATCGGTTCGCGACCGGGGTTTCGATTTGCAGATTCGTCGTCCGGCAGATCGGTAATAAACGCCTCGGCTTGGTCCGCTACAGCCAACATCTGCTCTACGCGCGTCCGTAAACCTTGGTCGCCCGCGCAAATTTTCGCGAGGTAGGCGGGCCGTTTCTCCGCAGGGAGTTCCCGGGCGGCGAAGTAGATCGAGTCGAGTTCCTTCATGATCAGTTCTCGCTACTACATGCGTCGTTGGGGACTGAGAACGATCAGCACACGGAAAAAATGTCGAAGGCAGGAAGCCCTCTTTGAATATCTCATGATTTATCCGGTGCTGGCGGTGGGGCGGGTCGCTCGGCAATCAGTTCAAAGAGTCTGACCTTGGCCACAGCCCAATGGCGGCGAACCGTCGGCTCGCTTACGCCGAGAGCATCCGCGATC
>DATHEW010000242.1:0-3378 GCA_035318425.1 Candidatus Acidiferrum sp.
ACGAGGTGCAGGAGGCGCGCTTGTTTTTGCTGAATGGATACTGTTATTAGCGCCCGACGATGTTGCCGGCGTTTCTCACGACCATCTTGTTTTCGATCTCTGCGGTGTGCGCGCAGAGAACGACGAAGGTGCTCGGCGGAGTGGAAGCCAACTTCTGGCGCATTGTGGTCGCCACGGTGTTTCTCGCTGCATGGGCGCACACGCTCGGGCAAGGACTTGCAGGAAAAGCACTGCCGATGTTTCTGCTGAGCGGTTTCGTTGGCTTCGGAATCGGTGACCTGGCGCTCTACCAAACACTCCCCCGGCTCGGCTCGCGGCTTTCCATTCTCTTGATCCATTGCATCGCGGCACCGTTTGCCAGTGTCACGGAATGGCTTTGGCTCGGCGTGCGCATGAACGGAACTGAGGTTGTCGGTGTGATGCTGATTCTCGCCGGTGTGGCACTCGCTCTTGCGCCGGGGAAACATCTTGATATCCCCTGCCCTGTTTTCTGGACCGGCGTGGCGTGCGGTGTGGTGGCTGCTCTTGGCCAGGGTCTGGGCGCGGTACTGAGCAGCTACGCTTCGCGCGTAGATGAAAGCGCCGGCATGAAGATCGACGGACTCACTGCCGCGTACCAACGCATTCTTGCGGGTCTCGTCGTGGGCGCGGTGGTTTATGCCATTGTGAAGCTGCGACGAAAAACCTCTGCGGTTGAACCTGCGACGACGAAGCGGTCCCGCCTTTGGGCTTGGGTGCTTGGCAATGCGCTCGCAGGACCAGCGATCGGCGTGGGCTGCTATCAATGGGCGCTCATGGAAGCGAAGACCGGCGTGGTGCTCGCCATCGTGGCGCTCACACCGCTCGTCATCATTCCGTTCTCGCGATTCGTGGAAGGCGAGCGCCCACAAAAACGCTCGCTCGCGGGAGGCATTGTCGCAGTCCTTGGTGTGATCCTGCTGAGGTTAGCATCCGCCAAGTGAAGAAAATCATCGAAGCGCTCGTCGGTTTTCCCTACATCACAACTATGCAATCACTTCAACGCATCACAGGAGTTTTATCGGCGTGTGTTCTCGCCGGAATCGTCGCGGGCTGCGCGACGAAGAGCGGCGACGCCACGGGCGCTCCGAAGGCTGAACGGGGGTTTGTGTCCCTGTTCAATGGCAAGGACCTAAGCGGATGGAAACTTGTCGGCAAGCACGGCGAGGGTTACGGCGCCAGCAACGGTATTCTCTTCTGCGCCAAAGGCGGCGGCGGAGCTTTGTATTACGACAAGCAATTCTCGGATTTCGCACTGCGCTTCGAGTTCAGGTTGCAGGCGGGCGCTAACAACGGCATCGGCATTCGTTCTCCCGGCGAGGGTGATTCTGCATACGCCGGCATGGAAATCCAGGTGCTCGAAGATACCGCGCCGCAATACGCGAAGCTGCGCCCGGCCCAATATCACGGCTCGATTTATGATGTGTTCGCCGCCAAGCGCGGGGCGCAGAAACCGATCGGCGAATGGAACACCCAGGAGATCATCGCCAACGGTCGCCATGTGAAAATCATCTTGAATGGCAAGACGATCGTGGATGCAGACCTCAACACCGTCACTGATCCGAAAGTGCTGGCCAAACACCCGGGACTGTTGCGCGCACGCGGTTACATCGGATTTCTCGGGCACAATGATTTCGCGGAGTTCAGGAATATTCGCCTCAAGGATTTGAGCAAACCCGAGAAAGACAACACGCCGCCGAAGGGATTCACCGCTCTGTTCAACGGCGATGATCTCAGCGGCTGGAAAGGCTTGTTGAAGTCACCGAACGACAATCCGATCAAACGCACCGCGCTCACTCCGGAGCAACGCGCGGCCGCGCAAAAGGAAGCCGACGAAAACATGCGGGCTCACTGGAGCATCAGGGCCGGCGCACTCGTTTTCGATGGGAAAGGCCGCAGCCTCGCGACGGACAAGGATTACGCTGACTTTGAAATGCTGGTGGACTGGAAGATCCCGGCGCGTGCGGACAGCGGTATTTACCTGCGCGGGTCACCCCAAGTGCAAATCTGGGACCCGTACACGCAACCCACCAAGGCAGGCAGCGAGGTTGGTTCCGGAGGATTTTACAACAACAAGAGCAATCCTTCGAAGCCGACGAAAGTGGCTGATAAACCGATTGGGGAATGGAACCGCTTTCGCATCGTGATGCAGGGGGAAAAGGCGACAGTGTTCCTCAACGAGGAACTCGTAACGCCCAATGTGACGATGGAAAACTATTGGGATTACAAGCAACCGATTTTCCCCACGGGCCAGATCGAACTGCAGAATCACGGCAACGAATTGCTCTTCAAGAACATCTACATCCGAGAGCTGCCGGCCAAATAGGGCTTGGAGCGACTGGCAAAGCTGTCAGGCGCGGTCATGGCCGCCTTGCAACTTGACCGGGGATTGTCCCATCCGCACTACAGGATACCTTGCGCGATGTTGCGCCGGGCCGTTTCTGCGTTATTCTCAGCGTCAATTCCTGAAAGGTTTGCGTTGAAGAAAAAGAACACGTCCAAGAAGAAGATCAATTTGTCACGCCGTCAATTCGTCGGCCTCACCACTCTGGCGACCGCCGGAAGCTGGTTCACTTTTACAAACTTCGCGGGCGCTCGATTCGTCCGGCAGGCGATTCAGGAGACGACGCGCGAAGTCATTCCATCGAAGCTCAAACCTACGCCTGCGACCTGGAGCGATACGGGAATCAACGCCACATGGATTGGCCACGCAACCGTGTTGCTGAATTTTTACGGGCTCACGATCCTCACGGATCCCGTGATGATGCCGCGCGTGGGCTTGAATCTTGGAATCGCAACCGTGGGACCAAAGCGGTTGGTGGCGCCGCCGCTTTCGATCAAGGAATTGCCGCCGATCGATTTGATCCTTCTCTCGCACGCGCACATGGACCATTTCGACATGCCGACATTGCACAAGTTTGGCGCTGCGCCGAAGTGCGTGACGGCGAAAGCGACGCGCGATTTGTTTGAGGGAATGAAGTTTGAAAAGAACGTCAAAGAGCTTGGCTGGGGTGAATCCACCATGGTGAACACCGCTCATGGCGATCTGCGTGTGGAAGCTTTTGAAGTGAATCACTGGGGCGCCCGCTGGCGCACCGACAAGCATCGCGGGTTTAACGGATACGTGCTCGAACGTGAAGGCAAGAAGCTGATGTTCGGCGGCGACACGGCGATCACCGACAAGTTCCAGCGCATTCGCAACAAGCGCGGCTACGATCTCGCGATCATGCCCATCGGCTCTTACAAGCCTTACAAGAGAAGCCACTGCACCCCGGAGGAATCTGTGTCGATGCTGAATGATTCGCGCTCGGAAAAAATCCTGCCCGTCCACTTTAAGACCTTCCGCCTTGGCGAAGAAGG
>DATHEW010000243.1:0-6875 GCA_035318425.1 Candidatus Acidiferrum sp.
AACTGGCCCCACCCGCTTCTTGATCCGAAAGGTCCCCTTTTTTCGAGGCCAGAGAAATGGGATCATGGGAACTCGTCCTTCAAACCAGTTTTTCCGCGACGCCTCCGTTTACTTCCGCTTCAATCGCCGCACACATGAAAACATTTCTTTTCGTTCTCGCGTGCGCGGTGGCGTTTTCGGTCCAGGCGCAATTGCCCAGGACATCGCCGAGGTCCGCCGGGTTTGATCCAGCTCGTCTCGAAGTGTTGCACGCCACGACGAAGCAGTTCGTAGGGGAAGGGAAGCACGCCGGGATCATCACGCTCATCGCACGCGACGGAAAGATCGTGGACTTCCAGGCTTACGGCCTGCGCGATGTCGAGAAGCAGTTGCCAATGGAGCGCGACACGATTTGCCGCGCGTATTCGATGTCGAAGATCATCACGTGCGCCGCCGCGCTGATGTTGCTCGAAGACGGGAAATACAATCTCGACGATCCGGTCGCGAAGTATTTGCCGGAACTGAAGAATATGAAAGTTTGGACCGACGGCACGCAGGACGAACCGAAGACCGAAGCGCTCAAGCGGCCCATCACGATCAAGCATCTGCTCACGCACACGAGCGGATTGATTTACGACTTCATGGGCAATGATGAGCTGACGAAAACCTGGCGCGCGGCAGAGTTGTGGAGCGGCCCGGGGTTGACGAATTTCACCGCGAAGCTTGGCAAGCTGCCGTTGAAACATCAGCCGGGTGATGCCTTCACGTATGGCGTGAATCAGGACGTGCTCGGCGCGTTGATCGAGCGCGTTTCGGGCCAGCGGTTCGGTGCGTTTCTCGAAGAGCGAATGTTCCGTCCGCTCGGGATGAAGGACACAGGGTTCGATGTGCCGACAAACAAAATGAATCGGCTGGCGAAGACGTACAAGGTCGTGGATGGAAAATTCGTCGAGGACAAGCCGATCATCGACACGTGGCCGGAGGAAGGGCGCGGCATCGAAGCAGGTGGCGCGGGGATTTTTTCCACAGCGGGAGATTTCGCGCGCTTCGCGCAGATGCTTTGCAACGGCGGCACCCTTGATGGCAAACGCATCCTCGGCCGCAAGACGATCGAACTGATGACGGCGGACCACATGGTGACGCTCACGAATAATCCGACGGCCTCGCCGCGACAGAAAGGTTTTGGCCTCGGCGTGGAGGTCACGACTGATCTGGGCCGCCTCTCGATGCCGTCATCGATCGGACAATTCGGCTGGTATGGAGCGGCGACGACTTATTGTCAGATCGATCCGAAGGAGCGCATTGTCGCAATCGCGATGGTGCAGCACTTTCCATTCAACCAGCACAACTTCTTCGCCGCGTTCCAGACGGGGTACTATCAGGCATTGAAGTGATGCCTGGAAAAATCAGCGACGAGTTGCACTGAAGACTTATGCCTTCAGCACTTCGATGAACGCTTCCTGCGGGATGTTCACAGTGCCGAAGGATTTCATTCGCTTCTTACCTTCCTTCTGCTTTTCGAGCAGCTTGCGTTTGCGCGTGATGTCGCCGCCGTAGCATTTCGCCGTCACGTCCTTGCGCATCGCGCCGACGGTTTCGCGGGCGACGACTTTGCCACCGATCGCGGCCTGAATCGCGACCTGGTATTGCTGCGTGGGAATGACTTCCTTCAGTTTCGCGGCAAGCGAGCGGCCTCGGCCTTCAGCTTTCTCGCGATGAACAATGCAGGAGAAAGCGTCCACGGGTTCGCCGTTCACCAGCATCTCGAGCTTCACCATGTCCGACTCCTGATAACCGCCGATCTCGTAATCCATGGAGCCGAAACCGCGCGTGATGCTTTTGATGCGGTCGTGGAAATCGATGAGAATTTCGTTCAACGGCAGAACGGAGGTGAGCATCACGCGTCGAGCGTCGAGCGTCTCCGTGTGATCAATCATGCCGCGCTTTTCGGAGATCAGAGACATCATGTCGCCGATGTTTTCGTTGGGCGAAATGACGAACGCCTTCACCGTCGGCTCTTCGATTTTCAGGATGTAATTCGCCTCGGGCATGAAGGCGGGATTGTCGATCTCCTTCACCGTACCGTCCGTCATCGTGACGCGATACACGACGCTCGGGTACGTCGCGATGATGTCCATGCCGTACTCGCGACGCAGACGCTCCTGCACGATTTCGAGATGCAGCAAACCGAGGAAGCCGCAGCGAAAACCAAATCCCAGAGCCACTGAACTCTCGCTCTGATATGCGAACGCCGAATCGTTCAACTGTAGCTTGCCGAGGTTTGCCTTGAGATGCTCGTAATCGGCGGTGTTGATCGGATAGATCCCGCTGAACACCATCGGATGAATTTCTTTGAAGCCGGGCAACACGGACGACGGATAGCGCGAGTCCGTGATCGTATCACCCATCTTCACCTCGGATGCCGACTTGATATTCGCCGTGAAGTAGCCGGTCTCACCCACTTCCAACTTCTCGCGGACGTAAGGCTTCGGGTTGAAACTCCCGACTTCCTTGATGTCCACGTTCCTGCCGGAGTGCAGCAACTTCACATGCTGGCCCGCGGTCAGTTCGCCATTGAACACGCGAACATGCGTCACCACGCCTTTGTAAGTGTCGAAGTAAGAATCGAAGGCGAGCGCCTGCAGCGAACGTTCGCCCGTCGGCTTTGGCGCTGGAATGCGTGCCACGATGGCTTCGAGAATTTCATCGATGCCGATGCCGGCCTTCGCGCTCGCGAGGATCGCGTGGTCGGCAGGGATCGCCAGAATATCTTCAAGCTGCTGCTTCGTCAGGTCCACGTTCGCGTGTGGCAGGTCGATCTTGTTGATCACCGGAATGATCTCGAGGTTCTGCTTCATCGCGAGGTGAACGTTCGCGACGGTTTGCGCTTCGACGCCTTGCGCGGCATCGATGATCAGCAAAGCGCCTTCACACGCGCTCAAGCTGCGCGACACTTCGTAGGAAAAATCCACGTGGCCCGGAGTGTCGATGAGGTTCAGTTCGTACGTTTCACCGTTCTTGGCCTTGTAAAGCATCGTGACCGGGTGCGCCTTGATGGTGATGCCGCGCTCGCGTTCGAGGTCCATCGAGTCCAGCAACTGTGCGGACATGTCGCGATCGGCAATGGTGCCGGTGCGATTCAGGAGGCGGTCCGAGAGCGTCGTCTTCCCATGGTCAATGTGGGCGATGATGCTGAAATTTCTAATGTGAGCGGCGTCCATTCTTCAAATTCGAGCGGCGAATTTCCGTTAATGCCGGCGCAAAAGCAATTGATTCGTTCGAGGATGCGACAGGGAGAGAACGCGGCGCACGATCACGAAGGGTATAAAACAAAACCCGCCCGGACCGAAGATCCGAGCGGGTCCTTGGCGTTGCTCAGTCTATCCCCGATCTGACCAACGCCGCACCTCCATGGATCGACGGCCCATTTTTGCCGCGTAAATCAACCGATGCGCCAAAGTCATGGAGAGATGGGACGGCGCGACGTTCCAGAATACGAAACAATGCCGCTCTTGCGGGCGAGACGCGGAAACACAATTGAGGTGATGCGCGATCATGGGTTCGTCTGGGTGAGAGTTTGGTAACAGAGGCGCGGAAAACTTTGCAACCCATTTTAACAATCTTGTGACAATTTTCGCTCACCGATGGAACAGACCGGCGCGGAAACGTCATATCAAACGTTCTGAAGTTTGAGATACGGCTCCAACTTCACCCCGAGTTCCGCGGGCAGGCGCTTCAGCTTGTCGTCGGTTCCAGTGCAGACATGGATCGTATGAGCTTCGATCAGCAATTCATTGCGTTGATTGAAGATGCGGGCGCCGAAGTTCAATCGCACGCGGGCGACTTCATTCATCCAGAGTTCGATGCGCAACAGGTCGTCGTAGCGCGCGGGGCCTTTGTACCTCATGTGAGCTTCAATGACCGGAAAGATCGTTCCATCGTCCTGAAGTTGCTGGCAGGTGACGCCGAGTTCGCGAACAAATTCACCACGCGCGGCTTCAAGCAGATCGAAATAGCGCGAGTGGTAGATGTGGTTGCCGATCGTACATTCGAAGTAAGTGACGCGGTGCGTGTGCGTGAAAATCTTTCCTGCCATGCGCGCGAGTTTACGAGCGCTGCGTGAGGCAGCAAATGGGAAAACCAGTTGCGCCGATGATGCCGGCGACTATGTTGGCCGCGAATGGATTGGCAGCAAATCACCGCGCTCGCGATCGTTCTGCTTACCGCAGCGATGTTCGTGTGGAGCCGCGCACGACGGCGGAAGTTCAGTTTTCAGCGCGACACACATTGCGGGTGCAGCGCTACGAGCGCGCCGAAGTCATCCATTGTTTTCCACGCCCGCAAAGGCGAACAACCCCGCACCATCGTGAAGATGAGATGATTGGAAACTTGCGTCGCTGTATTCACTGGAATACGTTCGGCGCAGTACCGCACGCGCATGAAAGTGAACTCCTCGCTCTACAGTTGGAGCATCGGAACAAAATCCGGCGACAAGAGCGCCGCGTCACACTGGGTCCCCAACACTGACGTTTACGTCACCGAGGACACGCTGGTCATCAAGGTCGAACTCGCGGGGATGCGCAAGGAAGACCTCGAACTCACCGTGGAGGGAAACCAACTCACGATCACCGGGCATCGCCCTGATGGTTGCCGCGCGCCGAAGTGCAAGTTTCTGGTCATGGAGATCAATTACGGCTCGTTCCAAAGCGTCATCGAACTGCCGCCCGGCTACGATTTGAGCCTGGCCAAAGCGGCCTACCAAAATGGTTTTCTTCGCATCGATGTGCCCCAGGCCGCCGCCGCGGAAAAAAAGCACCTCTCCCTCTTCAACAAACAGAAGTAATCCTTTAACTGGGTTTCAAGGGGACCGCGGCATCTCATGTCCAACGACGAATTGATGGCCACGCCCGATACAGAGCTGATCAGCATCCTCGGCACCGATAGCGCATCGCCATCTGACACCGCGATCACGCGCGCGGCCAACAAACTGCCGGATAATCTTCCCATCCTCGGCGTTTCTGACGTCGTCATTTTTCCGGGCATGGTCGCGCCGTTGCTCGTCGAGAGCGATGAAAGCACAAAGCTGATTGACGACGTTGTCGAAGGTGATCGTCTGCTCGGCCTCGTCCTGCAAAAAAAGCCTGAACTGCAGAATCCTGCGCCCGAGGACTTGCATAAGTTCGGCTGCGCCGCGCGCGTGTTGAAGATGCTGAAGTTTCCGGACAACACGATTCGCATCTTGATCGAAGGAGTGTGGCGGATTCGCATTACCAGCTACACGTCGGAAAAGCCGTACTTGCGTGCGAAGTTCGAAGTGTTGCGCGACACCTCCATCGAAAGCGTGGAGGTCACCGCCCTCGCGCGTCTCGCCTCGCAGCGTTTCCGCGAGATCATAAAGCTGAGCCCCACGATGCCGGACCAGGTGAAGGTTGCGGCAATGAACACCGAGAAGCCCGGCCCGCTCGCCGATCTGATCGCGGCCAACTTGAATCTCACCCTTCAAGACCGTCAGCATTTGCTCGAGTCGCGCAACATCCAGGAGCGTCTCGATTACCTGCGCCCGTTGCTCGATCGCGAACTCGAAGTCGTTCAGCTCGGTTCCAAGATTCAGAACGACGTGACGAGTTCGATGGCCAAGAGCCAGCGCGACTTTTTTCTGCGCGAACAGATCCGCGCCATTCAGCGTGAGTTGGGAGAAGGCGATCCGGTGGCGGGCGAAGTTGCCGCGCTGCGCAAACAACTCGATGAGAATCCGCTTCCCGAGGAACCGCAGAAAGTCGCGATGAAGGAGATCGATCGACTCTCCCAGATGTCGCCAGCCGTGGCGGAATACACCATCAGCCGAAACTATCTCGACTGGCTCTTGAACCTTCCGTGGAACAAGACGACCGCTGACACTTTGGACTTGCGCCGTGCCGAGAAGGTCTTGGACGACCAGCATTACGGCCTGGGCAAGGTGAAGGAGCGCCTGCTCGATTATCTCGCAGTGATCAAGCTGAAGCACGATCTCAAGGGACCGATCCTCTGTTTGGTCGGTCCGCCCGGTGTTGGAAAAACATCACTCGGCAAGAGCGTGGCTGATGCGCTCGGGCGAAAATTCATTCGTATTGCTCTCGGCGGTTTGCGTGATGAAGCAGAGATTCGCGGACATCGCCGCACCTACGTCGGCGCAATGCCTGGCCGAATCATTCAGGCGCTGCGTCGTGTGGAGACGCGCAATCCCGTCGTCCTGCTCGACGAGCTTGACAAGGTGGGCTCCGATTATCGCGGTGATCCTGCGGCGGCGTTACTCGAAGTACTGGACCCAGAACAGAACAACACGTTCACCGATCATTATCTAGATGTGCCGTTCGACCTGTCACAAGTGCTCTTCATCACCACCGCGAACTGGCTCGATCCGATTCACGCGGCATTGCGGGATCGCCTGGAGATGATTCGGCTGCCCAGTTACACCGCGGCGGAAAAGCTTCAAATCGCGAAACGACATCTCATCCCCAGGCAGCTCGAAGAGCATGGGTTGAAACGAAGCGGTGTGAAATTTCCCGACGTCACGCTGCGTAAGCTGATCCAGGAGTACACGCACGAAGCGGGCGTGCGACAGCTCGAACGTGCGATCGGCACGTTGTCGCGCAAAGCAGCGCGGCGCATCGTCAGCTCGCGGCACTCGAAAGGGGCTTGGGTATTGAAGCCCCAGGATCTCAAGAAGTATCTCGGCCACGCTGAGTTCACGCAGGACACGGCCGAGAAGATCACCGAGGCAGGCATCGCCATGGGCCTCGCGTGGACACCGGTTGGCGGAGAAATTCTTTTCATCGAGGCCACGCGCATGCCGGGCAAGGGATCGTTGATCCTCACCGGTTCGCTCGGCGATGTGATGAAAGAAAGTGCGCAAACAG
>DATHEW010000244.1:0-2026 GCA_035318425.1 Candidatus Acidiferrum sp.
TCATGCTGCATTTTTTAACGTCCCGCCGTGTTTCGACGCATCTCCCTCTTCATCCTGATCGTTGCGGCGGTTCTATCTCCATGTTTTGCCGGAGCCGCGGACGATGTGGACGCTTCTACCGCTTCCCCGGCTGTGACCGCGGCGGCTCCGACCAACACGGTCGATACTGAGGCGCTGTTGCGATCAGTGCTGATCCTGCAAGAGCAACTCCGGACCACGCAGCGCGATGTTCAGCAAGCGCGTGAAGATGCGAATGCGGCATCGCGTCACACGGCGGAGTTGTTGAGTGGACGGCTCGACTTCATAGAGAAGAAACAAATGGCGGCGATCGAGAGTTCCAACCAGCTCATGTTGAAGATCGTTGGAATCATTGCGGCGCTCGCCTGCCTCGCTGTCATCCTGAGCGTTTGGGTGCAAGTGCGCGCCGTCGGAAAGCTCAGCGACATTTCGCATCAGCTCGAACTGTTGCCGGCTCTTGCCGCGCCCGCGGGCACGCGGCAGATCAGCAACGGCGAAGTGCTTCATTCCACGCCATTGATCCAGACGAGCACCGAAAGTCTTTCCGACAATGTGGATCGCCTCCAGCGCCGCATCGACGAACTGGAACACACCGCGTCGCATACCAATGCAGAAGTCACTCCGATCCATTCGCGGGCCGTAACAGTGATGGCCAAGGGCCAATCATTTCTCAACATGGACAACCCGGACGAAGCGCTGGCCTGCTTCGAGGAAGCGCTCACGATCGATCCCACGCATATCGAAGCGTGGCTAAAGAAAGGCACCGCGCTTGAGCGGTTGCAGCGCATCGATGAAGCGATTGCGGCTTACGACAAAGCCATCGAAGTCGATCAATCGACAGCGACCGCGTATCTCTTCAAGGCTGGTGTGTTCAATCGCCAGAAGCGTTACGCCGAAGCGCTTCAGTGCTACGAAAAGGCCCTGCACGTCCAGAAGGCTCGCAGCGCGGCGGCCGCGTGACACGGCCGTAGGGCGTCGCTGCCTTCAGTGAGCCGCGTTACGCGACGAGAGAGCGCACACGAACTTACTCACCATACCCAGGCGCGCTGAGGACGGCGACGTCCTACAGATTTTGACGGCACGCGGGTCCGGTCGTGAAATGTGAAGTTCATGTTCCAGCGCTCCCTCGACAAACCCGCGCTGCCGCACGTAAAGTTTCGCCCAAGGTCAGTGTCGAACCGTCCGCTCATCATCGCCGGCCGTGAATTTCAGTCCCGCCTCCTGGTTGGGACGGGAAAATTTCCTTCGCCCGAAGCGATGCGCGACGCGCTGGAAGCAAGCGGCACTGAGATCGTGACGGTGGCATTGCGCCGCGCCGATCTCTCGGGGAAACGCGATCCGTTCGCGAACATTCTCGAGTTCATTGATCCTGAAAAATATCTCCTCCTGCCCAACACCAGCGGAGCAATGAACGCAGAAGAAGCGGTTCGTCTCGCACGTCTCGCCGCGGCGGCGGGATTGCCGAAATGGGTGAAGCTCGAAATCCATCCTGACCCGCGCTACCTGCTGCCCGATGCGGTCGAGACGTTGAAAGCAGCAGAGCAGCTTGTGAAGGAAGGTTTTACCGTGCTCCCTTACATCAACGCCGATCCGGTGCTCGCGCGGCGCTTGCAAGATGTCGGCACCGCGACCGTCATGCCGTTGGGCTCGCCAATCGGTTCCAATCGTGGCATTCAAACGCGCGATCAGATTCGCATCATCATCGAGCAAGCCACTGTTCCCGTCGTTGTTGATGCCGGGATCGGTGCGCCGAGCCACGCCGCGGAAGCAATGGAACTCGGCGCCGACGCCGTGTTGGTGAATACGGCGATCGCGATTGCTTCCGATCCGAATCGCATGGCGATCGCGTTCAAGATGGCGGTAGAAGCCGGACGCGCCGCTTACGAGATCGGCCTCGCCGAGATTTCTGAAACGGCCCACGCCACCAGTCCCCTCACGGCATTTCTCGAATGAGTTCAAACTCCCTTAGCCGCGCTCGCGTTCAACAACTGCTGTCCGCCGCGGCGCA
>DATHEW010000245.1:0-8265 GCA_035318425.1 Candidatus Acidiferrum sp.
TCGCAAGCCGCAGCGCCAAGCGCGCGATCGATGAAGAGCGGCTTCAACTCGCGCATGAGTTTTTCCAAGATGCGAATCTCACCGCGGACTGAGGCGCGCTGGCCATCCAGTTCCACGATGATGTGAGCGTTGCAGCCGCCGAGGCGTTTGCTGCCGGTGCGTTTCTGCGCGGCGGCCAGCGTGAAGGAATCAGCGACTTCAAGCGCGGAGGGGAGAAAGCCTGCGGCGAAAATACGGCGGATCGCATCCGTCGCTGATTTCATAGATGCAAATCCGGCGGCGAGCGCCGCGCGCTCCGGCGGCAGAGGCAACAATTTCAGCGTGGCTTCAGTGACAACGCCGAGCATTCCTTCCGAGCCGACGAACAGCCGGTGCAGATCGAAACCCGACTTATTTTTGTGCGTGCGACTACCGAGACGCACCACTGCGCCGCTCGCGAGCACGACTTCCAGGCCGAGCACGTAATCGCGCGTGACGCCATACTTCAAACAGCGCGGCCCGCCGGCATTCGTAGCGATGTTTCCGCCGAGCGAACACTCGGCGCGGCTGGCAGGATCAGGTGGATAGAAAAGACCCTTCGCTTCCGCCGCGTCTTGCAGTGTCTTCGTGATGACGTTCGGCGCGACGACAGCGACGAAATCATCGGCGCTGATCTCGTGGATGCGATTCATTCGCTCGAGCGAAAGCGCAATGCCGCCGCGCAAAGGAACGCAGCCGCCCACGTAACCATGTCCGGCACCGCGTGGGGTGACGGGAATTCTGTTCTCGTTCGCGAAGCGGAGGATGTGCGAAACCGTTTCCGTGTTGCGAGGCAGCGCGACGGCATCAGGAACGCGCGTGGCGAACCATTTATCGCCAGAGTAACGTTCGCAAAAGGATGGTTCGAGACGAAGCTCGCCCGGCCGAAGAAGCTTCTTCAGCCGGAGCAACGGACTGCGCTGCTTCATGGCTGAGCCGGCGGAACCTGGGTGGCGAGAATCTGGCGCGCTTCCTCGGCGTCTTCTTCGCGAACCTGGAGACGCACACCGCCCGTGCTGACGGAGAGAGTGGAACCGAGTTCCTCGTTGATCATGCTGACGTCGATGCCGGATGCCTCAAGCACCGAGCGTGCGACGTGAGCTTCGGCATCGTTGAAAGTGCGATAGATTGTGACCAGGTTCATGCAGCAGCTTCGACTTCTTGTCGCAGCTCTGCAAAGATGATTACGCCGGCACCAGTTTGCAACAGGCTGCTCACTTGAACTCGCACCTGCTGTCCGATCATGGCCTGCGCGTGATTCACCACCACCATCGTGCCGTCGCTCGTGTAACCGATGCCTTGGCCGCGATCCCTTCCCTCACGGACGAGCTTGAGATGCATCATGTCGCCAGCGAGCACGACCGGCTTCATCTTCAACGCCACTTCCGCGATGTTGACGCACGGGACGGATTGGATTTCGGCAACTTTCGTCAGATTGAAATCGGTGGTGAATAATTTACCGTTCACGGCCTTGGTCAATCGCAGCAGTTTGGCATCGACTTCCGTTTCGTCGGCGAAATCAGCCTCATGGATTTTCACCTCGAAGCGTGTGTTGCGCTGGAGCCGCTTGAGAATCTCGAGACCGCGCCGGCCACGCTCGCGTTTCACCGCGTCCGCCGAATCGCTCACGAACTGAAGTTCCTGCAAAACAAAACGTGGGATCACCACCAGACCTTCGACGAAACCCGAATCGATCAGTTCCGCGATGCGGCCGTCGATGATGGCGCTGGTATCGAGCACGAGCGGGTTCTCGGGCTTGTTCTGCGAAGCGAAGCGTACGTACGGAATAATGAGCGAGAAATCCTCCTTGTTGCTGCGCATTGCCAGCACCATGCCGATGTAGCCGAAGCCAAGGAATAGCGCGAGACGGATCACCCAGCGGGCGCTTTCGCCCGTCATGCTGAAGAGTTGGGAGGTGTCGATGAGCCACGCGATGAACGAGCCGAGCAACAGCCCGAACGTCACCGCTGAAAAGGCGCGCAACGAAAAGCCCTTCAACATCTCGTCGATACCGATGAGCAATCCGCCGAGCCCGAAACCGATCAGCGTTCCCCAGAGTTCGCCATTGGCCTGATTCTGAAATTTCTGGCTCACGGCATAGCCGCCGATCGTGCAGAGGCCGAGAAACAGAAGGCGAATGGTCCAGAGAGACTTGTTCATCAGAAAGGCGATTTGCCGCGATGGATCGGCTCTTTCGTTTCCTTCGGCTGCTTGGGTTTGTACAGCAGGCCGTAACGATTCAGGTTGCTGCTTAGAATCGAAAGATTGCTAAGCGTTTGCGAAACCTGCCCGCGCATTTGCTCGTCGCGAAACAATCCGCCCACGATGCCGTGGCCGGCTTCGGCGTCAGCGGTCAGCTTCTTCAGTGAAGCAGTAGATTGTTCGAGATTGTGCATCGACACGTTCAAGCCATTGCGATTCGTGGCGACGGTTTCATCCAAATCGCCAGCGATCTTTCTCAGTCTATCGGTAAACGCGAGGAGATTGCTTAGCGACATCGTGATGGCGGGCGCGTTGTTCGTGATGAGCACGCCCAGGTTGTCCACCACGGTGGAAGCCGTATCGGACGCCTCCTGAAAATTGGAAATCGTGCGCGAGAGATTGGACAACGTTTGCGTGTCGAGCACGTGAGTGTTCACGCGCTTCACCGCCTCCTCGACCACGCCCCCCAGTTGCTCGAAGCGGCGCAAAAGATCATTCGCCGAGCGGGCGACCTCCTGGAAATTGAACGGTTCCTGGCCGGGAACTTCGTCGCCGTCATTCAGCGGTGGCGCATCCAGGCTGCCCGGAGTGATCGTGACGAATTGGTCCCCGAGCACACCGATCTGGTCGATCATGAAACGGGAATCCTTGCGCAGCGGGTATTGCTTCAGGATGGACAGCGTCACGACGACGTTCTTGTTAGTCGGATCGAGTTCTACCGCGTCCACGTTGCCGATCTGCACGCCGGAGAGATAAACCGCCGAGCTGATTTTCAAGCCGGCCACTGTCCCCATGCGCATCTTGATTTCGTACTTGGGTTTGAACAAGCCGACGCCGCGGCTGAAGTTCAACATCAGCACGGCGATCAGGACGATCCCGACCACGACAAAGAGACCGACTTTTCCTGCGAAACGCGATTCGCTCATCTTATTTCAACACTCCTTCTTTCTCTTCCGAGATGCCATTGACGAACCGATGCACGATCGGATCGGCGGAACTGAAAATTTCGTCGGGCGTACCTTCCACGTAAATCCGCCCCTGATGCAGCATGAGAATGCGTTGGCCAACCCGCCGCGCGCTGCGCATGTCGTGCGTCACTACAACACTCGTCACGTTGAGCCGATCGCGCACGCGCACGATCAACTGATCGATGCTGTCGGACACAATGGGATCGAGACCAGTCGTCGGTTCATCGTAGAGAACAATCTCGGGCCGATAAACGATGGCGCGCGCGAGACCGACTCGCTTCCTCATGCCACCGGAAAGTTCGGACGGTTTTTTGTGCTCGGTTCCCGGGAGGTCCACCATTTCAAGCGTTTCAGTGACACGACGATTCAACTCGGCGGTGGTAAGATCTTTCTCGCGGCGCAACGCGAAGCCCACGTTCTCGGCAACAGTCATCGAATCGAACAACGCGGCACTTTGGAAGAGCATGCCGAACTTGTGGCGCACACGCAGCAGATCGCGCTCGCCCATGCGCTCGATGTGTTCGTCATCGATGAGCACTTCGCCGGAATCGGGCTGCAGCAAGCCGACAAGATGTTTTAGTAGAATGCTTTTGCCACCGCCGCTGCGTCCGATGATCACGACGGATTCGCCTTCGGCAATGCGCAGGTTCACGCCGTTGAGCACCTGCTGGCGGCCGAAGCTCTTTTTAAGATCACGTGTCTCGATCATCCGGGCTGGAGCAGGTTGCTGAGAAACATCGTAAGAAAGAAATTCGTGATCAGGATGGTGATCGAGGAATACACGACAGCCTCGGTCGTGGCCCGGCCTACGCCTTCGGCGCCTTCTCCGCAGGTCAGTCCCTTGTAGCAACAGATCAACGCGATCTGCGCGCCATAAACGAAAGACTTGATGACACCGATCACCACGTGCGATGTGAAAGTGTAACGCATCATGTTTGACCAACTGTAGGTCGGATCGATCCCCAACAACCAAATCCCCAGCGCGTAGGCCGCCGCAATGCCGATCGCGATGGATGCCGCTGTGAGGATCGGCATCGCGATCGTCGTGGCGAGAAATCTCGGAACCACGAGGTAATCGACCGGATGCGTCGCCAAGGTGCGTAGCGCATCGATCTGTTCGGTGACACGCATCGTGCCGAGTTCCGCCGCGAGCGACGCGCCGACGCGACCGGCCACCATCAAAGCCGTGAGCACCGGGCCGAGTTCGCTGCACATCGAAACACTCACGACGGCGAGCGTGGCGGTGTCCATGCGGACTTTGTGAAACTGAAAATAAGTTTGCGCGCAAAGCACCATGCCGGTGAAAGCGCCCGTGACAAAGACGACCGACTGTGACTTCACGCCGATTTGATAAATCTGGTTGATGAGGTCACGCCGCGAAATTTTTCCGGACCAGATAGCGCGCAGCAATTCGCGCGCGAGCAGCGCGAGCTGCCCCAGTCCCCGCAATCCCTCTCGCCATCCGCCAATATCAGTCACACCCATGGGTCGCACCTTGTAACAACGAGAACAAAGGTTGCCTAGCGAGGAAGCGGCGGCAAGGCAGTGAAGAATTGCAAAAGAACATCTCGTCATCGGCGCGTGATGCGACATGCAAACTGTTTAGAGGTGGGGCGAGCGTCCTCGCATTCAAACTGAGCTTGATTCGGAGCTGACAGGGGGACAACGCGAGTTGGCAACGCGTTAGCTAATGATCGCGACGGGGAGAAACGAGCTTTCGCGGAATGGTCGCTGCACGTGGTTTTTTGCGTGGGTGACGAACGTACGCGAAGACGATCAGAAGGAAGAACGTTATGACGATGGCACCAGGACAGAGGAAACGGAGCTTTTGGCTGGAGCTCGCCTTCATCAGCATTTTGGTTTTCTTACTGCTCGGCGCGCGTTCGCAACGCTTGCCCCGGGAGAGAGCGATCTCTCGGATTCCCGCCACCGAGGCGCATCACGCGTTGTTCGCCACACCGGCGCCGCTCAAATGAGCAGCGATCACTTTGGGCATTACTGGGTGTCGCGCCGGTGTGCGTGCGCGACTATTCAGTGCGTTGGGGCGGCCTTCTTCAAGGCCGCCTCGACGCGACCTGCGTACTATTTTCGACAGAAAAACCTATCGGGGCATCAACGACTCGTCGCATGCCCGATGACATCCAGGGTTGGCAGGCGTGCGGCTTTCAGACCCCGACCAGTTCACAATCTCAGCGAGCAGTGGAACACGACAGTTTGGGACGAGTTGGCTGCCGGCGCGGACGGAGTGGTAACTCGGCGCATTCGGATTTTGATGAAAACAAGTATGCCGAGCCGGTCGATTTAGCGCATCAGCGCCAGGCGGTGGGGATTGCAAGGGGAGGCATGAAGCGCGAAGCAACAGTTGATCCGCCGCCGTTCGTCGCTTTTGTCGATAGGGCGAAGGACGGGTGGCAGGATCGCGCGCGGCAATGCCTAGCTGATGGCCAGAACTTCTTCGTTCCGTTGTGCGATGGCTCTGGCTCTGAGGCTGCGCTCGCCGAAATCCTGGAGATTGAATTTGATCCATTCCCCGCCCCGGAAACAACTGCGCAATTGCTCTCATCGTCGCACTTCATGGTTCAGCAGAATTTTCGTCTGCCGTACAAGAAGGGAGATTCTCCCGAGCGCATTTACGACGTCGAACAGTTCGGCCTGCCGCGGATGCATCCGCCGAACGTGAAACAGTACCTCGTCTATTGCCACGTCCGCGGGATCGTGTCGCAACACGATTTGCCGTTCGATGCCCGCGTCGCGCGTGATCACTACAACAACGATCGCTTCGGACGCAGCCACTTTCCTGAAGCAGCGATCTTTCGATGGGAAACACGGAGCGGCGGCGAACGCAGCTCGTGGCTCTTTTGAAATGAGGAATGGAACCAAGGGGGCGAGCATGGGACAGGTTTTTTTCTGCGCAGAGAATGTGATCGTGTCCTCCGAAGCGATCACCGTGGATGGGCGCAGTTCGGCGCTCACGGATCTCAGGGGTGTGCGGGCGCGACGCATCCGCAGGTGGCTGTTGCCGTCGTACGAAGTGGTGCTGGCGCGAGTGCACGAAAAGGAAGTCGTGTTGCTTCGTCACCGCGATTGTTACTTCACGTTTCAACTCGTGCGCGCCATCGAGTCCGCGCTCAGTGCGCAACGCGGCGCTGAGCATCCGGCGCCGGCCATTTCCGCGTGAGCGTTGCCTGCGCACGGGACTTTCCCCGATTGTTGCGACACTCCTGTTTCATTACCAATGTTTCTCCCGGCCATGATGGCTGGAGTTGCGCATGGATAGCCTTGTCTCTACGATCGCAAGTCGAAGGAGCCACGATTTGACGACCCATCCGGTTGATAAAACTCGCCGCCTGAGGCCGCTCGGCTTGCTGCTTGTCGAGGATTCAGAAGACGACGCCGAATTGGTGTTGCTCGAACTTCGCCGCGGCGGCTACGACGTCACTTCGTCGCGCGTCGATAATCCCGAAGACATGCGCGTCGAGCTCGCGCGGCGAAAATGGGACCTGGTCATTTCGGACTATGTGATGCCGCGTTTCAGCGGCCCCGCCGCCATGCACTTGCTGCACGGCAGCGGTTACGACACCCCGATCATCATTGTCTCCGGCCACATCGGCGAAGACATCGCGGTGTCGGCGATGAAGGCGGGCGCCAGCGATTACGTGATGAAGGATCGTCTGGCGCGTCTTGTGCCTGCCGTGGAACGCGAGTTGCGCGAAGCTGAAGTCCGCCGCGCACGCCGATTCGCCGACGAAGCCCTGCGTGAAAGCGAGCAACGCCTGAAACTCGCGCTCGAGGCGGGCCGCATGGGTGCGTGGCAACGCGACCTGCGCACGGGCAATCTGACCTGGTCGCCGATCATGGAAGAGATTTACGGCCTTCGACACGGTCAGTTCGGCGGTTCCTTCGACGAGTTCCTCGCGCTGGTTCATCCGGATGATCGAACCATGGTTGCCGAGACGATCGAACAAACCGTCAGCGATTCCAGACCGTATCACGTCGAGTTCAGGATCGTGCGTTCCTCGGGCGAACTCGCGTGGCTCGAATCACGTGGCCAACTTTTCCTTTCGGCGGATGGCAAGCCGGAGCGGTTCGCGGGTGTGACCGTCGATGTGACTGCCCGCAAACGCATCGAGTCCATTCAACGCTTCCTGATCGATTTCAGCGATCGCATCCGTCCCCTGGGAAATCCCTCCGACGTTTTGCGCGTGGCCGTGAGCGCTGTGGGTGGATTCCTCCAGGCATCACGCTGCTTCTGCGCCGAGGTGATGCTCGAGTCCAGCGAAGTCATCGCGTTTCAAAATTACACCCACGGTGTCGAGAGCCTGGACGGCATTTTTTCGTTGTCGGACCTGCGGCTGCCTTTCGTGCAGGAATTGCTGAGTGGCAAGCCTGTCGCTGTGAACGACACGCGTGCCGACGCGCGCACCAACGGCAGCTGCGAAGAATTCTTCGGGCCGCGCGGCGTGCGGGCGTTCGCCGCCGTGCCTTACCTCGAAGAAAGCAGCCTGGTCTGGACCATGGTCGTCACGGCTGGCCCCGAGCCGCGCGTCTGGAGCCGCGATGAAATCGAGCTGCTCACCACGGTCACTGAGCGCACGTGGATGGCGCAGAAAAACGCGCGCCTCTACGAAGCCGCGCAACTCGCGCGCGACGAAGCCGAAGCCGCCGCGCGTGCCAAAGATCAATTCCTTGCCGTGCTCAGCCACGAATTACGCACGCCGCTCACGCCAGTCCTGATGTCTGTTTACGCCTTGCTCGGGGATGCCGCCACGCCGCCGAAAGTGCGCTCCGTAATGGAGATGATTCAGCGCAACATTCAGCTCGAGGCACGGCTCATCGAAGACCTGCTCGACCTCAGCCGCATCACCCACAACAAAGTCGAATTGCAGCTTGATGACATCGATGTTCACCGGGTGGTGCAGGACGCGATCGACGTCTGCCAGACGGACATTGAAAATAAAAAACTTCAACTTGTCGTCGAGCTCGACGCATTGCGTCCCCAGGTGCGAGGCGACGCCGCGCGGTTGCAGCAGGTGTTCTGGAATCTCTTGAAGAATGCGGCCAAGTTCACGCCGGCCGG
>DATHEW010000246.1:0-4095 GCA_035318425.1 Candidatus Acidiferrum sp.
GGGCTGCCGCTCTTTGGACGGACGGCTCCGCGTAGCCTGAAGCCTGTGCGTTGAGACCGGTGAGCACCACGGCGAAACACATGAGTAGATTCAGGCTGGCGAAGGCCGGAACAGAGGCTTTGGAGTGCGCCGACTTTTCTGCGATTTTTCGCGGTGCGACTTGTCGCGCCGCTGGTTGGGCGACTAGTGACCAAACGAAAAAGCGGTGACAAGTCACCAGACTCCACAATCGCGGCGAACGGCGCGTTTTTGTTTCCAAAGTGAGTCTCATCAAAAGCATGGGCATCATGTCAGTCTTCTCCTTTTTGGCCGGCGGGAATGGACCCGTTCTGAACCTGCTTTGCACCGGCTCGTTGCAAAACTTTGCGGACTGAAATCTCCGGATAGTTCGCCGCGAGCCGCTTTAGTTCCGCGGCGTTTCCAGGCGTCGCCAACTTCACGAGGGCGGTAGCGGAGGCGTGTCGCACGTCAGTTGCGTTGTCGAGATTGCGCACCGCGCCGAGCAACGCCGGCCACGCTCTGCGGTCGCCAATTTCGCCCAGCGCCCACGCGACGGCGGCGCGCCAGCACGGCGTGTATTCGAAGTGCAGAAAATGAATCTCAGGCTGCGAAGGATCAGGCCGTCCGTGCCGCGCTTCGTTCAGCTCATCATTGAGAACGGCCGTGAGTGATTCAACGGAGGCTGTGTCACGGAGGTTGCCCAGAGCGCGGGCGAGATAGAACAGCGTCCAATGGCGCACGGGCGTCCAAGTCGGATTGCCCAGCGTGCGGCTGATCGGTTCTTCCGGCATGTCGCGGAAGCGAGCAAACGCGGAGCGCACGTGGGCTTCGGCAGCGGGATCGCGACAGACGAAAGAAAGAATCTGTGCCGCGCGATTCGCCGAGCCGGGATGTCCCGCCCACGCGGGATGCGTGGTCGTGAGCGCGATTTTTATCTCCTGCGTCGGCTTCGCGAGCGAGTCGCCGAGTAACGCGAGACAGTTTTCGGTGACTTCCTGTCCGCGCCCGCTTCGGCGAATGAGCCGGCCAACGAGAACTTCGTAATCATCATTTTGCAGGAACAAGCCGCGATCCGGGTCCGTGGGCACCGAGCGAATGAGTTGCGGCACGATGGCGGCGGCGCGCGTTGAGCCAAGCGCGTCGAGTGCATCGATGATGCGCGCATGGATCGGCGAGGAGTGGCAGGCGTAAAGCGCCGGGTGGTCGCTATACCAGCCGACGTAGTGCCAGTAATCCTTCAGCGTGGCGAAGGTGTCGATGAGAGTTGTCTCTGCTTCCCACGACCCGATGCGTGCGAGCGATTCAACGAACGCTTCGACGAGGTAAAGATTGCCGGTGACCGGCTCGAGGTTTTTCGCCAGCAGCCCCCGCAACAACGGAAGCGCGTTTGTATCGCGAAGCCGACCGAGCGCGTGGACGGTTTCCTGGAGCGTGCGCGGATTCAACGATGATGCGGCGGAGAAAGTGAAGGTGTCCGTGCGGTTGTCCTTTACGAATGGCGGGTAAGGATTCCGTGCGGCCTCGGTGCGAACGAATTCCCGAAGCGCGGCGCGCGACGCGTCACCACCGATGTGACCGAGAGCGACCACGGTGGCGCGTCTGGCTGGCGAGGACGTGTTCAGATTTTGCACGAGCGCGGTTTCAATTGCCGACCACGAATTTGACGCCATCCATCCTTTCCAGTTCGCGGCAGCGCTGGTGGGCTCCGCGTGCGCGGTGAGATTTTCCAACGCCACATTGGCGGCGTGGGCGACGACCGGGTCCTTGTCGTCGAGGGCGGCAAGCAACGGTTGAATCGAGTCACGCGTGCCGCACGCCGCCAACGCGAGCGCGGCGGCCAGGCGACCTTCGCGTCCCGCTTCCTTCAAAGCTTTGGCCAGCGCAGGAGCGGCTTCGTGTTCGCGCAAGAGAGCGAGCCGTTGCGCGGCAGAAATTTTTTGCCCTTCGTCGGAGCCACGTAAGTGCTGGACGAGCGCCGCGATTTCGTCACCGCGCGAGGCGTTCGGCGCATCGCGGAGCGCGTTGCGATTGAGCGACGCGCATTCGCGGAAGCGCTCGAACTGCAAATCCATCAGGCCGGTGACGCCCGGATTGTTGCCGCGGAACCGATGAGGCTCGCCCTGGCCGAGCAACTTCACCGGTGGCGCGCGGAGAGCGTCTGCTGTGCGTCCCGCAAACGAAGGCGCGGCTTCGCGTGGTTGATGGCAGCCGATGCACGAACGACGTTCGCCGGGACGCACGTACAGCCATGACATTTCATTCAACTCGGAGCGACCCTCCGCATCCACCGCCTGAAGCGCGAGCGGCGTGTCGGCGGGAACTTCGATGCTGAACGAGCCGTCCGGCGCCAGCGGCACGGTGCCAAGTTCGACGGTCTCGTGGCCTACGTGAACGATGTGCGAGTGCGACGAGCGTGTGGTCAGCGGCACCGCGCCGAGCACGCGAATGGCGCGGATGCGTGACCAATCAGCTTTCGTCTTTGTGGTGAATCGCGCGTCCTGGCAGAAAAGAAATCCGGTCGCCCCGGGCTCGTCCGCAGCGGCGCGATCCACGTAATCGGGAATCACCGGCGGAAGAGTGCGGGCGCCTAGAAAGACGGGCGAGTGAATGCTTCCCATGCTGGACTCGAAGACGGAGACAACTCGATTGTCGCGCGGGTCGATGACGCCGAGCACATCCGAAGTCATCCACTTTCCATCCGGCCGCAGCACGGTGCAAAGCAGTCGTCCATCCGGCAGCGGCGCGAGATCGCCGAGATTGCCGGGAAGACGATGTTGTTCGCGTTCCGAACTGCCGGACGCGCCGATGAAATTGCCGCGATTGGAAATGTAAGCGAGGCGCCCCTCTGATAGCGGTGCGGGACTGCCATAACCAAACGCGCGCAAACGCGAGCCATAATCAGGACCGACATTCGCGGCGAACTCAGCGAGGCCATCCGTGCCGTCGGGACGGATGCTGTGCAGTTGCGTCTCGACTTTGCCGCGGTCAAAAAAATTGTCCGTGCGGATGAAGACGATGCGGCCATTGGCCATGACCTCTGGCTCATTGTCGAAGATGGGCGTGGCGGTGATGAGGTGAATGTCGCTGCCGTCAGCGTTCATGCGAAAGAGTGCGCGCGACGGCGGTTGGTGATATTCCTCGAACGTGCCAACGCGCGTGGACGTGAAGACGATCCGCCCGTCCGGCAGTTCAGTCGGATCAATGTCGTGGAACGGGCCGTCCGTGAGGCGTTGCGGTTCACCACCCGCCGCCGGGATGCGGTAGATGTGGAAGAATTTCTCGCCCGCGGGCGCCATTGCGACGAGCAGTGATCGGCCGTCGAACGCAACACTCGGTGAACCGAGGACGCCGGAGCCAGCGTCGAGGAGGAGGCGTTGAGTGTATCGTGAGGCTGACGTTACTTCTCCGTCTCCTCTCAGCGGGGAGAGGGGAACCAGAAGCGCCTCGGAGCCCGGCGGAGCTTGTTCGAGCACGTAGAGCTTGCGGCCGATCTTCGTCGGGCACGGTAAATCAAATTCCGTGTAAGCGCGCGACCAGTCATTCACGCGAAAGGCCACTCCCCACGCATCGCCGCGCTGCGGCACGTACGTGCTGCAATCCTCGCCGACGAACGCCACGGCATTCGGCCACACGAAATCGGCGGCCGGTCGCGCCAGTTCCAGTCGGGGCGATTTCTTTGCCCGGGTGCGCTCCACCTCGGACGACCAGACTACTTTGCCCCAGGGCGCAGCGCCGTTTGATCCAATCACGCGCGCCTCAGTCCATTCCGGTCCCTCGACGTACTCAGGGTGCGCGTAATCCACTCCGCGCCCTTTAGCCGTGGCTCTCCATGTTCGATCCGTCGTTAACTCAAGCGCGTGGCCGTTTTTGCACTCAACGCGCATGGCTACGATCACCGCACGCACGCCGCCCAGGTCGAAACCTTGGATGCCGATCACGTTCCGGCCCGGCGCGAGACGCGACGTGACGTCGTAGCGCTCCACTGACTGCCACACCTCCGATGCTGCTCCGACATCGCTCCCAACAAGCGAGCCATTCACGTAGAGCTCGTAACCATTGTCGGCGGTGATGAGGACGCTCGCGTTTGTGGGTGCC
>DATHEW010000247.1:0-2120 GCA_035318425.1 Candidatus Acidiferrum sp.
CGTTCGCCGCCGGACAATTTCGTGATCGGCTCATTGGCCCGTTCGTCGGGAAAAAGAAAACGTCGCAGGTAACCGCGCGCGCTGATG
Organism: Candidatus Acidiferrum sp.; assembly: GCA_035318425.1. Lineage (GTDB taxonomy): Bacteria > Verrucomicrobiota > Verrucomicrobiia > Limisphaerales > SIBH01 > JANNGC01. Next base: position 88 of record DATHEW010000247.1, read on the forward strand.
CGTTCCTCGCCGAAGATCACCGTCTCCCCGCCATCCGACACCTGCTCGATCACCGTCTTGTTTGGATCAAGCTGCATGCGCGCCTGGTCCACGTAGTTGAACTTCACCTGCCGCCCGATCTTCACCGTGCCTTCCGTTGGCTTGTGCTGGCCCATGCAAATGCGCAGCAACGTCGTTTTGCCCACGCCGTTGCGGCCCAGCACGCCCGTGCATTGGCCGGGCTTGAGCGACAGATTCAAATGACGGAACAACCACCGCACTTCCTCGCCTTCCTTGCTCCAATTCGCGCCGACATTTTCCAGATCGACCACCGTGTTCCCGATCTCCGGCGCGGGCGGGATGATCAAATCCATCTCGCGCTCCTCAGGCGGCGCTTCCTGTCCGGCGAGTTGGTAATAAGCGCGCATGCGATGCTGCGCCTTCGTCCGCTGCGCCCGCGCGCCGGAACGCACCCACGCCAATTCCACACTCAGCAAACGCTGCCGCCGCCGCTCTGATTGCTCGGTGATCTGCTGCCGGATCGCCTTCGATTCCAGATACGCCGTGTAATTGCCCGGATGCGAATACGCCCGGCCATCCGCCAGCTCAATGATTCGCGTCGCGATCACATCGAGGAAGTAACGGTCATGTGTCACGAAGATGACCGCGCCGGTGTATTGCCGCAGGAAATCCTCCAACCACCGGATCGTTTCCGCGTCGAGATGGTTCGTGGGTTCATCGAGCAACAACAAATCCGGTTGCGCGACGATCGCGCGACAGATCGCCACGCGCCGCTTCTCGCCGCCCGAAAGCGTTCCCACCAGCACATCCAACGGCGGCACGCCGAGCGCGGCAGCTTCCGTCTTGATGCGCGTGTCGAGATTCCATCCGTCGGCGTGCTCGATATTGTGCAGCAACTCGCCGAGCTCCGCCTCGCTGCCTTCGCCTCCCTCGTAGCGGCGCAGCCAGCCGATCAAATCCGCCGAGCCCGACTCGATGTTCTCACGCACCGTCTTCGCGCCATCCAACTCGAACTCCTGCGGTAGATAGCCGATGCGCAACCCGCGTCGCAGCGACAACTCGCCCGAGTCCGCCGTCGATTCACCCGAGAGAATCTTCAGCAGCGACGTTTTCCCCGACCCATTTCGCCCGACCAGCCCGACCTTCTCCCCCGCAGCCACGGCGAGCGTCACGCCCTCCAACAACCGCTGATGCCCGAAGGCCAGCGTTAACTCATTTGCGGAAACCAATGATGGCGATGAACTCACGCGGGGAACTTAAAGAGAGAATGAGGAACCACCAAGACACGAAGACACCAAGAGGAAGAAATTTTTCGTCTCCTTGGTGTTCTTGGTGTCTTGGTGGTTACAAACCTTTCCGGCGATGAACTCACGCGGAGGATTTACGACAGAGACAAGGAAGGAATAAAAAGGATCAACGCGGGGAAAGCAATTTCGCGCGGAGCTTGGCCTGCTCTGCCAAAAAACTCTCCCATTGAGCGTCGGGAATAAGCCGGATATGACCCCCACTAAATCCCACTGCGTGTCCGTGAACCCGCGTGCCGATCCCACTAATGCCGGTCGTGCGCTCGTATAGAATCATGATATCGGGACCATCATCTCGATTCAGTCCGGGGAAATATACCCAACTGGATTCATTGCTCGTGAGAACTCCACCCTTCACGATTACGCGAGATGGTGCATCAATTTCTCCGGACACCCCCGCAAGATTTCGTGCTGGGATCAAATCTGGATAAAGCTTTTGGAGGGCGCTGTATGAATTGGTGCCCTCGGGGAAACGCCCCCCATGTTCGCCGGCGTACACTTGCAAGGCGCTATCATACACGGCATGGAGCAGGTGCGATCAAGTTGTGTCCGTCAAGTTCAGCACGTGAAAGCGAACCACGGCGATGACCGCACGCTTTGGGGCAAACTCTTCGCGCAGGAGAAAAACCTCACCACGTCCGCGATCGCCCGCATGAACCTGTTCCTGCACGGCGCATCGGATTTCCAGGTCGTGCGCGGGGACACCTTACGCAACCCGGCGTTTTTCCT
>DATHEW010000248.1:0-2228 GCA_035318425.1 Candidatus Acidiferrum sp.
GTTCCGAATCCCGCCACGCCTTCGATGAATGCGCCAAGTGAAAACGCAATGAGGATGAGTTGAATGCGGGGATCGGGTGCGACCGCAGCGAGGCTGTTGCGCAGAACTTCAAAATGTCCGCGCTTCACCGTGAGTTGATAAACAAAGATGACGTTCAGGATGATCCAGCCGATCGGAAATACGCCGAAGAGCGCGCCATAGATCGTTGTCAGTCCCGCCAGCTTGACCGGCATTTGATAACAGAAGATCGAGACGAGCAGCGCTACGGCCAGCCCGAGCAGCGCCGCGAAATGAATGCGAATACGCAACCACGCGATTGATCCAAGCAACACGACGATCGGAAGCGCCGCCATGATCGTCGAAAGCAAAGCATTCCCGAGCGGGTTGTAATTCTGGGACCAGGGCATGCGCGCAGTTTATGAAGGCGGCGTTTTGCGGAGCGAGAGTTTTTGCTCAGCCTACTGCTTTGACCAAACGATGACTCACGGTTTGGTGAATGGTTTTTGAATCTGAGATCTTCAGTTCCTTTGCGCCTTTCGTAAACTTTGCGTGAGCCCCCTTTGTCTGAACTGAATAGTCACGGCTCAGGTGCCGGTCTTTCGCGACCACAATCAATCCCAGTCGTAAATCGTCACCGCATCGAGGTCTTTCCACGCGCTGCCCTGCCTGATGCTCGGCGTGGTGCGGCCGTCGTACATCAGGACGCGGCGCGCGCCATCTTTCTCCACGATGAAGAACAGTGGATCGACGATCTGAGCGATGATGACGCTCGTTGGTTCCATGCGAATCCGCACGGCGCGTTTGCCTCGCCAAGTGAGGTCGCCGTCCTTCACCAGTTTGAATCCAATGGTCTCCAAACGTGACTGCGCCACGAAACGAAACTTGGCCGGCTGCCCGCGCATCAATTCGTCCCAATGCGACAGGAGAAAATAAGGAATCATGTCGCCGACGAGCACTTCGCCTTCAGCGGTTTCATTGTCGGTTTTCTTCTTCGGGGCCCCGCCACCACCGGCGATGTAATCAAACGCCAGCTTGTGCTTCCCGTTCGGCAGGATCGTGACTAGCGTGTTTCCCTGCGAGCCGATCTGAAGTTGATCGAGTTGAAATGCAGAAAGCTTTCCGTTCACGAAGGTGACACGTTCGCGTGCCGCCAATTTCCCATCGGGTGAAGTGAAGGTGCGCAGGACACGAACGGTGTTGCTGTGCTGGATCGCCGTGCGCTCGAAGCGAAACAGGACATTGCTCGTGCCGCGCGCGAACACGGTGCCGGTGAGACGTAGCGGTTGCGCATAGTCGAGTTCAGCCGCTTGCGAGACGCTGAGCAGCGCAAGCGACGTCACGAGCAGTAGTCGCGTTACGCCGCGCGAAGCAAATGAAGTTCTCATTCGAACGTTTTTGAGCGGGCGAAGCGTGGCGAATTCCGCACGCATGTCAACGTGTGCTCTGTTTGAAAGCCGGCGATCTATCGCAAAACATTTCCATATCTGATGAAGTTCTTGCGCTTCTTGTCGCGTCCTGTAGCTATAGCGCGACCGATACGCCGCGATGAACGTTGTCTCCCAACAAGGACCCATTATCTGGACCGCTGTAAGCATCGGCGCGATCGCGCTAGTGACACTCGTGATCGGATTCACGCTTCTGCTCGGCACGTTGCGTCACCGGAAAGTTGGTCTGCCGATGGTCTGGATCTCAGCAAGCATTCTGATCGCGGCGCTGACGGCGGTTATTCTCATCCTCACGAATTCGCGCGGGTGACCGGCGGCAACTACTTCACCGCATTCCCATCCGCATCCAGCAGATGAAGTTCGCCGAGATTCAATTCGCGAATGCCGCTCTCGATTTTCGAGCGATCACCGACCACGACCCAGATCATCTTGTCGGGATGCAGAATTGTTTTCGCGGCGTTGCGTACATTGTCCTGCGTGAGCGCGCGAACTTTGTCGGGATAGGTGACGAAGTAATCGTCGGGCAAACCGTAGCGCACAATCTCGCTGATTGAGCCGGCCACGCTTCCTGCGGTTTCCCACGCGCCCGGCAACCGCAAGGTCTGGTTCACCTGCGTTTTCTTCAGTTCTTCGGGCGTGATTGGTTTGTCGTTCAAGAGGTCTTTGAACTCCTTCATGATCTCCACCAGCGACTCCTTGGTCTTGTCCGTCTGCACTGGCGCGACCGTGAGGAAGGGCCGTTGTGCCTTCGCACCAGCGACCATTGAGCGCACGCCATAACTC
>DATHEW010000249.1:0-2677 GCA_035318425.1 Candidatus Acidiferrum sp.
TTGCCCGCGGACACCATCACGCCGGACACAGATTCGCAGGCGTGGAAATCGTACAAAGGTTTTGCGGCGAAGTTGGTCGAGCGCGGCTTCATCGTTTACGCGCCGCACAATCCGTTTCGCGGCAAGGACGCGTTCCGTGTGTTGCAGCGGAAGGCGAATCCGCTCGGGCTTTCGCTATTCTCATTCATCATCGCGCAGCACGAAGTCACGACAGATTGGCTGGCGTCGTTGTCATTCGTCGATCCACAACGCATTGCGTTCTATGGTCTAAGCTACGGCGGCAAGACGGCAATGCGTGTGCCGGCGGTGATCGATCGTTACAGCCTTTCGATTTGCTCAGCCGATTTCAACGAGTGGGTGTTGAAGAACGTGAGCACGGAATCGCCTTACAGCTATCTTTTCACCGGCGAATACGAGATGCCGGAATGGGACCTCGGGCACACGTTCAATTACGCCGAGATGGCGAGCCTCATCGCACCGCGCCCGTTCATGGTCGAGCGCGGTCACAATGATGGCGTGGCGCCGGACTCATGGGTAGCTTACGAGTACGCGAAGATTCGGCGCATGTACGATGTGCTCGGAATTGGCGATCGAACCGAGATAGAATTCTTCAACGGCCCACACACGATCAACGGTGTCGGCACCTTTCGCTTCCTGCACCAGCACCTGAACTGGCCCGAGCCGAAATAATTTTTTGGCGTTGCGAAACGACCGCGCTTTCTTACCCTCGCGCGCTTTATGGAAACGAACCCTGCAATCGTGACCTCCAGTTCGGCAATCGTAACAGTCCTGGCCTTCTGGGGCCTCCGTATTCTCGGTGCGGCCTTGATCCTGATCGTCGGATGGCTGGTGTCAGGCTGGCTCTCGCGCCTGGCGGCAGTGCGTCTGGAGAAGACCGGCAGAGTTGACCGCACGCTTAGCAGCGTCGCTGGGAAGATCGTCCGCATCGCGATCCTGATCTTCACGGTCCTGGCGGTGTTGGAGCAATTTGGAGTGAAGACCACGAGCGTCCTCGCTGTGCTCGGTGCGGCAGGTCTGGCAATCGGCCTCGCGCTACAAGGCGCGCTGAGCAACGTGGCTTCCGGCGTGATGCTGCTCGTTTTTCGCCCGTTCAAGGTAGGGGACGCGGTGGACTTCGGCACGCTGGGGATCGTCGATGAAATTGGTTTGTTCCTGACCCGCATGCATACGCCGGACAACATCGCCATGTTCGTCCCGAACTCGAAGATCTGGGGCAACGTGATTCTGAACTACGCCGTTAACGATACGCGGCGAGTGGACATGGTGTTCAGCATCAGCTACGGCGATAGCATGGACGCGGCGATCCGAATTGTTCAGGAGGCGATTGCGGCGGAGCCTCGCTTCCTGAAGGATCCCGCACCTCTCGTGGCGGTGGGTGAACTGGGCGATAGCTCAGTAAACTTATTCGTGCGCCCGTGGGTCAAATGCACAGATTTCCAGGATGCGAAACTCGCCTTCACACGGAAGGTGAAGGAACAGTTCGATGCGCAAGGGATCACGATCCCGTTCCCGCAGCGGGATGTGCATGTCTTCGCCGAGACCAACGCTGCAAAGACCGCGGCGTAAGTCGCTAGTGATCATGCCGCCGCTTTGTCGCAGCGGCATTTTTTCACGGCTTGCCACCGTAGCTCACGTAGTCGTCCACATCGAGCAGGTCGAACCACGTGGCGATGTCCGTACGATGCGGCGCGATCTCCTTGTGCATGCCATGGAAGAACTCTCGCACTTCGATTGCGCTCGGCGGGCGATGATCCTGGTAGCACGACCACGCGGCGATTTCAGCATCGGTGCGCCGATGTTTGGCGTTGCTCTGAATCCATTGCAGGATTTCGCCATCACCTTTGTCGGCCGCGAGTTGTTCGCGCAACGCGGCAGGATCGATGCCGGCGAACTCGAGGAATTGCTGGTCGAGCGGGCAGGCGTAGATGAATTCACCCACGGTGCCCGCGACGTCCGCGCGGCCCTTGTCGAGCGAGCGTGGCAGAATCGCATAACCACCCAGCCGCACGCGCGCACTGCGCGGCGGACGTTTCGTTAAATCCATCGCTTGAATCTTCATACGTGCGCGAAGCTACGGCAGGCTGGCATGAGATCAACCGGCGCGTTCAACGAGGCGTTTGAAGCTTCGGCCCCCTCATCAGGCCAAGAAACGGTGCGCGGCCCGCCATAAATGCAAAGGATCGCAAACTACCGACGAAAATTCGCAATCGTCAGAATGCGACGCCTGGCAATGTTCGCCTTTACTCGTGACGTGCAAGCAATTGCCACATCGGTTCGGAGTGAAGCGAGAAGGGGATTCACGCTGGTCGAGTTGCTGGTCGTCATCGCCATCATCGCGGTGCTGGCGAGCCTGCTCCTGCCTTCGCTCGCGCGGGCCAAACAGCGAGGCAAGCAAGTCAACGAACTCAGTGCCGGCCGGCAGCTCATCGTCGCGTGGCAGCTTAGCGCGGACGATAATGAGGACCGCGTCCTGCCCGGTTACGCTCGGACGTGCAGGCTTTCGATGACAAGGGCAACGAACTCGCGAGCCCGATCCGCAATCGTTATCCGTGGCGCCTTGCGCCTTCATTGGCGAATAACTTCCGCGCCATTTACGTGAACGATTCGCGGCGCTTTCTTGAGGAGGCGGAAGGGATGTCGCACGACGATTACGTTT
>DATHEW010000250.1:0-2711 GCA_035318425.1 Candidatus Acidiferrum sp.
AGTGGCATTGAACAGCGGTGAGATAATCGACTTCGCGGTGGGTCGGGGAGCGGACAACAGCGAATCAGGTTCTCTCCAAAAACTGATTACCATCATCACGCCGACGACGAATGTGCCGCCTGTGGTGACCAACCCGCCGCCGGCTTGCACCTTTGCGCTTTCCCCATCCAACAACACACATTCCGCAGATGGTGGAACAGGCTTTGTGGCGGTAGCAACGCAGGCGGGTTGCACTTGGAATGTTATCAGTGGCAACTCATGGATTCACATCAACTCCAGCCTCACCAACCTGGGCAGCGGGACCGTGGTTTACCGCGTGGATCTCAATGCTTCGTCCTTGGCGCGCACTGGTTCCATCCACATTGATGGGCTGAACTTCTTTGTCAATCAAGACGGCGCGCCATCGACCAATGCCTGCCTCATTTCCATTTCGCCGACCGGGCGAGTGCATAGCGCAGCTTCCGAAACCGCTTTCATAGATGTGACGGTTCCGCCGGGTTGCTCGTGGACTTACAATAATACCAACCCTTGGATTTCGACTCTGCCGATCATCGGGTCGAGCAACGGCGCTGTGCAATACACCGTCGCCCCAAACTTTTCGGCTTTGTCCCGTAGCGGCGTCATCTCCGTTTCCGGTCTTCCGTACTTGGTAACGCAGTTAGGCACGAACGTGACAGTCACCAACCCGCCGCCGACATTCGCCGACTTCAACGCGTCGCGAGACTTCTCCACGAACAGCAATCCAAATGGAGTGTGGAGCTACGGATGGAAGACGAATGTGGGTGGAGCCTTGTCGCTGTTGCCCAGTGTGTATCGCAGTGCCCATCCCAATGGTGTGCCGTATGACGTGCGTGGATTTGATGCGGGCGCACAGCCACTGATCATGCACCACCCGCTTTCCAACACGAACGAGGGGTTGTCCGGCGGCACGGGCCACTTCCCGCCGGGAACGCTGGTGCTCAATCCGGGAGTGAGCGCACCACAGAACCTGGTGGTGGTGCGGTTCACCGCGCCGAGCAATGGCAATTACCAGGTGGAGGCAGCCGCCGCGCCAGGTTTTGACGGGTCGCCGCAAGGGGACACGGACTTCCACGTGATCAAAAACGGCACGGAGTTATTCGGGGAGTTCCTGACGGTGACACAACGGGCGGGCTACACGAACGTAGTGGCATTGAACAGCGGTGAGATAATCGACTTCGCGGTGGGTCGGGGAGCGGACAACAGCGAATCAGGTTCTCTCCAAAAACTGATTACCATCATCACGCCGACGACGAATGTGCCGCCTTCTGAACCATTGAACGATCCGAATGCTGGCCTCGTGAGCGGGCTAAAACGGCTCGGTGATGGTGCTTTCCAGATTGTGGTTGAAGGTCTGGATGGAACGTACGCCATAGAGGTCTCGGCCAATCTCGTCGATTGGACTCTCTTACAGACCATCGTGAATTCTACTGGAAGCATCCAATTCAGTGATCCCGATGCCAACGGGTCGCCAAACCGGTTTTATCGTGCCCGTTTGATTCAGAATTGATTGCCCAATCCTTTGAACGGCGCCGGGTAACCGGCGCCGTTTGTGTTTCTGCACGTCGGCGCGGGTTCAAAACTCGACAGTGATTTTCTTGCCATTTACGCTGCTCGGCACTCATGCGCACATTGCTTCTTGGCATCGATAGTGGCACTCAGTCCACCAAGGTTGTCGTCGTGGACGCGAACACTGGAAATGTTCTTGGCTCCGGTTCGCAATCGTACGAACTCATTGCCCATCTATCTTCCGGCGCGAAGGAACAACATCCGCACACCTGGCGCGACGCGACTGCGAAATCCATCCGCCAGGCGTTGCGCGCCGCGAAAGCCGTCGCCTCCGAGGTAAAGGCGATTGGCGTGAGTGGGCAGCAACATGGCTTCGTGCCGCTGGATGAAAACGGCGAAGTCATTCGCCCGGCGAAACTGTGGTGCGACACGACAACGGCCTCCGAGTGCGAGCAGATCATGAGCAAGGTCGGCGGCCAGAAGGAAACGATTCGTGCCGTCGGCAATGCGATTCTTCCGGGTTTCACCGCTTCAAAGATTCTTTGGCTAAAGAAACATGAGCCCAACAATTTCAAACGGCTCGCGACCGTGCTCTTGCCGCACGACTATTTGAATTTCTGGCTCACGGGCGAGAAAGCGATGGAATACGGGGACGCCAGCGGCACAGCCTTGCTCGACGTGCGCAAACGCAAATGGTCGGACGTGGTCGCGAACGCAATCGACAGTGATCTTGCGAGCAAGTTGCCGCCGTTGATTTCGAGCGACAAACCGGTGGGCCGGCTTCAGCACACGACCGCGCGCGATCTTGGGTTGAACACGGACGTGCTCGTGAGCGCCGGTGGCGGCGACAACATGATGGGCGCGATCGGCACGGGCAACACTCGTCCCGGTGTGATCACGGCGAGCTTCGGAACGAGCGGGACGATTTACGCGTGCGCGGAAAAACCTGTCGTTGATCCGCGCGGCGAGATCGCTGCGTTTTGCGATTCGACGAATCGCTGGCTGCCGTTGCTCTGCACCATGAACGTCACTGTGGCGACCGAGATGGTGCGCAAGGATTTCAAGATGACGCATGAGCAACTCGCGGTTGCTGCATCGCGCGCTCCGGCGGGAAGCGATGGATTGATTCTCCTGCCGTATCTCGATGGTGAGCGCACGCCGAATGTACCGGACGGCACGGGTGT
>DATHEW010000251.1:0-3072 GCA_035318425.1 Candidatus Acidiferrum sp.
AGGACGTGGTGCGGCCCACAGTCATCGCCGTGAACGCAGAGCGCACCGCCCGCAACCTGACCAACGTGACCGTCAAATTCTCCGAGCCTGTCGATCTAGGCTCAGCCGAGGATCCGGGCAACTACGTTTTGGACGAAAACATCCTGATCACTTATGGCGCGGTGTTGCAACCGGACCTGACGACCGTGCTGCTGACCGTTGATCCACTGACACCGGGCGCGACTCATACCTTGACGATCTTCGGTGTGAGCGATCGTGCTGGCTCGGCCAATGAGATGATCGAAACGAATTGGACCTTCACCGGTCCGCCGACGCTTGTGCCGCCAATCATCGCGACGCGTTTCGAGGAAGGCAGCGGCACGACCACGACCAACAGCGGCACGCTCGGCGGCTCGGCCACGCTGGTTCAGCAGAATTCTTTTCCGACATTCAGCGCCAACATTCCGACCGGAGCGTTTGCGCCTGCCGGCAATCTCACTTCGATCGATCTTGGAAATATTTCCGCGGGCGATGGCGCGCGGGCGATCGATCTGACTACAGCCGCCGGTCCCGGCGGAACGGTGGGAGCACTGAATGCCTTCACGGTTTGCGGATGGGTAAACGCACGCGACTTGAATGAAGGTTACGGCGGCAATCGCGTCGCCTTCGCACTGGCGTCCGGGAACGGTCCCGGCTTCGATATCGTACAGCTCAACAACGGCGCGCTGCGCATCGGCGTGAATCAATGGCCGGACGGCGATGGCGGTGGCGGCCCGTTCAGTTCAGCCGGCAAGATCACCGCCGACCTGCAAGCCGGCGCGGCCAACTGGGTTTTCTTCGCCGTGACTTACGATCCCGCCGCGATTGGCGGCGAAATCAACTACTACTTCGGCAAGCCGGACCAGGAGGCCGCGCTGGACGTGGCAGCGCCTTACGCGCGCGGCCCGGTGCTGACGTCGGGCACGCTTTCGCTCGGCAACTTCAGCACGGTGGATGTCGGGGCGCGCACCAGCCTGGGACCCGATGGCCCGAGTCGCGTGTTCCGCGGCTTGATGGATGAGCTTCAAGTGTTTGATGACGCGCTGGCGTTGGAACAAATCCGCCTCGTGCAGCTCAACAGCGGCTTGGCGCCATCGCTGGCGGCAGTGCGCGAGAACAACCAGATCGCGATCTCATGGGACGCGCCGGGCGCGTTCCAACTTCTCTACCGAGACGTTGTGAACCAGGGCATCTGGCAAACCAACACTACCGCGCCGGAAACCAACGGTACGCGAAGGACGGTTCGTTTGCCCACCACCGGCAACGCCCGCTTCTTCCGATTGCAGGGCCAGTAATTGAAACAACAGTCATTCATTCACGGGCTGGCTGATCCGCAGCCAGCCCTTGCTCAACCGTCGCCGGTTCCAAATGGCTATCGACGACGGTGTCGGGAGTTGGAAACGTTTGTGACAATGAAACCAAAGCGCGTGCCGTCGCTCCTGATCACCGGTCTGATTCTGGTGTCTGCTGGCGCGGCATGCGCGGGCGAAGCAACTCAGTTCCCACTCAAGCCGAGCGCATCCGGTCGTCATCTGGTGGATCAGCGCGGCACTCCGTTCTTCTATAATGCCGACACGCCATGGATGGTGTTTCTCAAACTCACCGAAGCGGAGGCGGACGAGTATTTCGAGACGCGCCAGGCGCAAGGCTTCAATGCAGTTCAGATCATCATGACTGGTTTTCTCGGCACGACGAATCGCGCGGGTGAACTGCCTTTCGCGGGCACGACGAACGCGCAGGATTTCGCGCAGCCCAACGAAAAGTTCTTCGCCCACGTCGATCGGGTGATCGAGAACGCCACGAAGCGCGGGCTGTTCCTCGCCATCGCCCCCGCGTGGTCGGGTTGTTGTGGCGAAGGCTGGGCAGGCAAGAACAAGGACGGCTCGCTGAAACCGCTCAACGCAAACGGGCCGGAGAAATCTCGCGAGCTCGGACGCTGGCTCGGCAAGCGTTACGCGAAGAATCAGAATATCATGTGGATCCTCGGCGGCGATATTGATCCCGACAACGCGCGTGATTCCATTCGGGCGCTAGCGCTCGGCCTGAAGGAGTCCGCGCCGCACCATCTGCTTACGTATCACGCGTCGTCGTCGCATTCCTCGACTGACGTGTGGCCAAAGGAAAACTGGATCGATGTACCGATGGTTTACACCTACTTCCGCGGCTTCAACAAAGCGTGGAACAAGAATCAGCCGGACGTTTACGAAGTCGGCTGGAAGGAATACGCGAAGTCGCCGACGCGCCCGTTCTTCCTCGGCGAATCCACTTACGAAGGCGAACACAGCGCGTGGGGCTCGGCGCTTCAGGCGAGGAAGCAGGCCTACTGGGCCGTGCTGAGCGGCGGATTTGGAAACGCCTACGGTTCGCCGAATTGGAACATGCCGAAGAACTGGCGCGAGGTATTGAAACTTCCCGGCGCTGCGAGCCTGAAACATTTCCGCGCACTCTTCGAATCGCGCGAGTGGTGGAAGCTCGTACCGGATTCGAAGAACGCATTCGTCACCACCGGTCACGGCACGATGGCCACGAACGATCTCGCCGTCGCAGCTCTGGCGAATGACGGCAGCTTCGGGATTGTGTATCTCCCGTCCATTCGCCCGCTCACCCTCGACTTGGGAAAATTCGCGAAAGCACCCGTACAGGTGACTTGGTTCGATCCGCGCCACGGTACATTCGAGAAAGAAGGCGCCTTCCCGAACACTGGCCCGTTGAACGTCACGCGTGTCGCATCAGATGACTGGGTGCTCGTGTTGGAGGGGGCAAACCGATGAAGTCGCCGCTTCGTTTCGCGATTTTTGGGACGGGGTTTTGGTCACGCTACCAACTCGCAGGCTGGCGTGAATTGAAGGGCGCGCAGTGCGTCGCGCTCTACAATCGCACGCGCAGCAAAGCGGAGAAGCTCGCAGCCGAATTCGGCGTGCCGGCGATTTATGATGACGCGGAAGCATTGCTCGCCCGCGAGAAGCTCGACTTCACCGACATCATCACCGACGTGGACACGCACGCGCCGTTGGTGGAACTCGCGGCGAAACACAAGGTGCCGGTCATTTGCCA
>DATHEW010000252.1:0-5397 GCA_035318425.1 Candidatus Acidiferrum sp.
GCCCGATTCTTGCAATGACGTTGATCCCGGTGTGCGCGGGTCGAGGCACCGGAATGAGTTTCTTCACCGCCAGCTTTTGATTTTTGAAAAACGCAAATCGCTCCCCGACGGATGCGTGTCTCACTTTCACGCGGTGGCCGCCACCCTCCAAAGCAAAACGTTCACTGTAACCGCGCAAACAAGGGTTTTTCTCCCACTGTCTCGTTTCTGGAGCCGCTGTCCATTTTCCAAACAGCCCGAAAACTTTTTCACATTCGGTAGGTTTTGTTGAGCATCTGACCCTTTTCGTCCGTCTCAGCCGCGTTACTGTGACGCACCTCGGGGAAAGTCCTGAGGACGAAGTCCGAGCTGTAGTCAGGAACGATGAGCGCAACGATCCAAAATCCAATTCTGCCGCCGCACTCCGCGGATCCTTGGATGATCCTCCATGAGGGCTTTTATTTTTACTGCGGCGTCGCCGAGGGTGATCGCGCCATCACGCTTCGCAAAACCGAAACCATCGCTGGCTTGGCAGAGGCAACAGCGGCCATCGTTTGGCACGCGCCTGCTGTCGGCATGAATTCCCGCTCGATCTGGGCGCCGGAGCTGCATTGCATCGGCGGCAAATGGTTCATCTATTACGCCGCTGACAATGGCAGGAACGAGAACCACCGCATGTGGGTTCTCGAATCGCAAACCGCGTCGCCCTTCGGACCGTATCGCTGCCGTGGCATGTTGGAAACCTCGACGTGGGCCATCGACGGCACTCCGTTGATCCTGGATGACGGACGCCAATTCTTCGTGTGGTCGGGATGGCCCGGTCGCCGCAATGGCAAGCAGAACCTTTATATCGCCCCGATGAGCGATCCGTCGACCATCAGCGGTGCGCGCGTGATGATCGCCGCACCCACCGAACCTTGGGAATGCGTCAGCATGCCGATCTGTGAAGGACCTCAAATTCTTCGGACTGGCGGCAAGATTTTCATCGTGTATTCGGCGAGCGGAAGCTGGACGGAGGATTACTGCCTCGGTCTATTGACCAACACCACGGGCGATGTGCTGAACCCAGCGGCCTGGTCGAAGCGCGGCCCGGTCTTCCAGAAGACCGAGCACGTGTGGGGACTGGGCCACTGCTCGTTCGTGAAGTCGCCCTGCCGCACGCAGGATTGGATCATCTATCACTCCAAATCTTCCCGCGCACACGGCTGGGAAGATCGCGATGTGCATGCCAAACCGTTCGCGTGGACGAACGACGGCTTTCCTGATTTCGGCGCGCCGCTTCCGCGCGTTCGCACTCTGATCAAGAACAATCAATTTCGAGCCGCTTAATACCCTGATGTTGGAACCGAAAAATTTGCCCCTGATGCTGAACAAACAATTTGCAGGCACTGCACATTCTCACGTCACGGCTTCGCGTTCCGTGATCGCGGGATTGCGCGCCACTGTTTACCTGCTCGTCGGAACATTGGCTCTGCTCTGCGCAAGCCAAAGTTTCGCCACCAGCACCCCGGCAAAGATCAAGGTTCTCTCCGAAGCTTCCGGTGGACTCACGCGCATCATGGTCGAGAACAAGGAATCGACTGACATGACGGCGACGATCGAGATCAAAGCCGTGAACATGGAGTGCAGCGTGCCGCTCCCGCACACGGTGACGGTGCCCGCTGGAAAGACAGTTCCTGCATTCACCCTCACACCGAAGAACGTCCACGGCGACTGGTCTTACAACTGGGTCAATCACTACACGGTGGGCCGCGCCGATGCGCGGCACGACAGCAATTATCTCTACACGTTGCCCTACATGCCTGGCGCGTCATTCAAGGTGTCGCAGGGCTATCACGGTACGTTCAGCCATACCGGGCCGGACGAATATGCGCTCGACTTCAAAATGCCAGAGGGCACGCCAGTCCTAGCCGCGCGCGAAGGCACCGTGGTTTCGGTGAAGGACAATTCCGAGCGCGGTGGCCCGAGCCGCAAGTACGAGGATGATGCGAACCTCATCGTCGTGCAGCACAGCGACGGCACGATGGCACACTACTGCCACCTTCAAGGCAAGAGCGGCAAGGTGCGCGTCGGTGAAAAGGTGCGCGCGGGTGATATGCTGGCGCTCTCCGGCAACACCGGCTTCACCAGCGGACCGCATCTGCACTTCGCGGTGTTCAAAGCGAAGAGCGGATTTGGACGCGAAACGATTCCGGTCAAGTTTCGGACCGCTGACGCCGCCGGCATCACATTGGTCGGTGGCAAAAGCTACAAGGCTGCTGATGCGGCTCCGCTCGCGTCTAACTAACGCAGCATTGTTTGCTTGCTGCGGCTCGGCCGTTAAGCTGCGCGCGTGACGACACCAAGCGGCTTCATCGAATTACCAGGCCTGCGCGTCACGGTTGATCGCGTACTGTATCAACCGGAAGCGCAAACACCGCCCGACCGGCCGCATTGTTTCGTCTATTTCATCACGATCCATAACGACTCCGACGTGACTGTGACGATCAAGGGCCGCAAGTGGGTCGTGATCAACGAGCGTGGTGAGGTCACGGCGGTGGAAGGTGATGGTGTGGTGGGAGAATTTCCAAAAATCGCGCCGACGGAACACTTCACTTACAACAGCTTCCACTTGAACGACACGCCCACAGCGGTGGCGGAGGGGAGCTACATCGGGATGGATGAACGCGGCCGCAAGGTCATCACGCGCATCCCGAAGTTCACGATGTCCTTGCCCAACGCGAACTGAGATCAGTGCAGCACGGCTGTCTGCGCAGGCGCCGCTTCCACGCCCGTCACGCCAGGGACCAACGGTTGCACCGCGCGATCGACAACGCTGAGGAGCGGTTGCGGGTAAATGCCAAGAAACAGAATTCCCGCCATGCAAACGAGCAATGCGGCGCGGCTCACAATCGGAACAGGAATGCTCGTGACCTCCGTTGTGTCGCGAGACCAGAACATCACGCGCACCACACCGAAGTAATAGTAGAGCGAGACGACCACGCCAATGATCGCGATTCCGGCCAACCAATAGTACGCGCTGTAGTTCGCACCTTCTTCGATCACTGCTTTCAACAGGAGAAATTTTCCGAAAAAGCCGGCGAGCGGCGGAATGCCTGCGAGAGAAACCATCGCCAGCGTCATCGCCCACGCGAGAAAGGGCGATCGGCAGTTCAGTCCAGAGAGGCCGCTGATGTCGTCGGTCTCAGTGTGTCGCAGCGCGATGGTGATCACGGTGAACGCCGCGAGCACGGTGAAAAGATAGCCGCTCAGATAGTAGAGAATGGCCGCCGAGCCACTTCGACCCATGGCGGCGATGCCCAGCAGCAAATAGCCCGCGTGCGCGATGGAGGAGTAGCCGAGCAGACGCTTAACGCTGCGTTGCGGGATCGCGCAAAGATTGCCGTAAAGAATCGTCACGGCGGAGAGGACCATCATCAGCTTCTCCCAATGCAACGCCACTTCCGGAATTGCCGTGAAGAGCAGGCGCAAGAGCAGCGCGAAGCCGGCGGCTTTGGAGCCAATCGCGAGGAAGGCCGTGGTCGGAGTCGGTGCGCCCTGGTAAACATCCGGCGCCCAAATCTGGAATGGAACGGCGGCGATCTTGAATCCAATTCCTGCCAGCACGAGCACGAGCCCGGCGAGGAGCAAAGGCGGGAATCCACCTTGATGCTCGGGACTGAAATATTTCACGAACTGCGCGAGGTCGTTGAAGTTCATCCCGTTCAACGAGCGTCCCGCAATGCTCGTCGTCGCTGTCCCTGACACGAGCGCGATGCCCATCACAGTGAAGCCGGTGGAGAGTCCGCCGATGACGAGATACTTCACACCTGCTTCCAGTGATTGCGCTCGACCGCGCTGAAAACTCGTGAGGACGTAAAAGGTCACCGTGATCGTCTCCAACGAAACGAAGAGCATCGTGAAATCGTTTGCGGACGAGGCAAACATCATTCCCGCGAGCGCGAAGAGGATCAGCGAATAATATTCCGAGATCGCAGTTTCGATACGGTCTGAAAATTCGGCCGCCATGATCAGCACGAAGACCGCCGCCACGAGGAAGAAGCGCTTGAAGAACAAGGCGAGCGGATCGAAGACGTAACCACCCGCCGCGGTGAGCTGCGGCTCGGAGATGTTGGCGAACTGCCTGGCGAACGAGAAAACAAAAATCCCAAGAACGATTACCGCTGCAACGTAACCGAGCTTGCGCTTGTGTTGTGCAGGCGTCCAAAGGTCGAGCAGCAGCACGCCGAGTCCAAGGAGGACCACGGCGATTTCAAGGCTCATCAAGGAAAGGTTCATCAGTTCTACTTCACGTCAGCACGCTTCGCGGGCGCAAATTTTGGCGAATCACCATGCACCAGCGTCAGGATCTCGCGCGCAGCCGGATCGATTTTGCTGGTGAGCAAACGCGGCATCACGCCGAAGAGGATCAAGCTCGCGATCAGGAGCGCGAACGGGATTCGACGCCACCAGTTCGCGTCTTGAACGGCTGGTAAATTCTCAGCCATTGGGCCGTGTAAAATGTTTCGCACGGCGCGCAGCAGATAAATTGCGCCGACCACGAGTGCGCCCCACGCCGCAATGACCACCCACGGTAACAACGTCTTCCATGCGCCGAAGAGCGTAAGCAATTCACCCGCGAAGTTCGCGAAGCCCGGCAGCCCGCATCCTGCCATCGCGGCGATCACAAGCGATGAACCGATGAACGGCATCTTTTTCATCAGGCCACCGAGGCGGCTGATTTCGAGCGTGCCGGTTTGTTCGTTCAAGTAGCCGCTCAGGCCGAAGCTGAGCGCAGCGAGAAATCCGTGGGCGATCATCACGAGCACGGTGCCGGTGATTCCGATGAGACTGAGGCTGGCCAGCCCGAGGAAGCAAAATCCCATGTGCGCCACGCTGGAGTTGCCGAGGAGGAAATTAAAATCGCGTTGCCGCATCGCCACCCAGCCGCAGTAAAGAATGTTGCCAAGCGCGAGCCACGCGATGAGGTGCAGATGCGTTTTCGCCACGTCAGGCGCGAAGGGGATCGCGACGCGGATCAAGCCATAGAGCCCGAACTTTTTCAGCACGCCGGCGTGGAGCATCGCGGTTGCCGCGGGAGCGGAGCCGTAGCCGAGCGGCGCCCACGTGTGAAACGGCCAGAGCGAAACGAGAATGCCGAAGCCCAGGAGCAGCAGCGGAAAAATCAGCTTCTGCGCGCCGATCGCGAGCGGCACAGCTTTGAAGCGGCGCGTCATCTCGACGATGTCGAATGTGGCAGGCAGTCCGCCAATCGCGCTGTTGAGATAAAGTGCGATCAGACCGACCAGCGCGATCAGTGCGCCAATGCTGAGATAGACCGTGATCTGAAATGTCGCGTAGTTCTTCTGCTCACCACGTCCCCACACGCCAATCATGATGAACGTCGGCACGAGCGCGAGTTCGTGGAAGAAGTAAAAG
>DATHEW010000253.1:0-3950 GCA_035318425.1 Candidatus Acidiferrum sp.
TCACAGCCTTCCGGAGAAAGAACCGTAGTCGTCGCGCAATTCGTGTCCACCGGATCGCTGTGGAAGTGATTGTTGTGATGGAGAAATGTTTGCCACGCGCATGAGAGTTCGTTTTCGCCGTGTTCGGCGTCCACGATCGATGCGGTGCAATCGACGAGAGTGTCAGCGCTCATCGCGTAAAAACTTCCAACGGGAGGACTGGTGATCTTCGCCACGGGCGGCGTGTTATTGACGGAAATTATCAGGGGCGTTTCCGAAGTCTCGCCGCTTCGGTCGGTCACTCGCAGCACGACATCGTAGCGAGTCGGCGCGCCCGAAGGAGCGTTGAACTCGTGAATGGGATTGGCATTGGTGCTGACGGGCGATCCGTCGCCGAAGTTCCATTGATAGCTGAGCGGAAGATTCTCAGGGTCGATCGAATTGCTGCCGGTGAAGCGAGCGACGAATGGTGTGACACCGTAATTCCTGACGATCGAAGCAACTGCTGTCGGCGGCTGATTGCCACCTGACACGTAGCGAATCTTCTTCACCGTCGAAGTCCACGTCACGTAGTAGAGCGCGCCGCTGATTGGATGCGTCGCCATGAACACCACGCCGCCCGCACTCGAGGCGAAGTTGCGCACCTCCAGAGGACGGTTGTATTGATCGAACACGAAGTTCTTGATCCATTGCGCCTCATAGTCGGCGACGAAGTAAGTGTTGCGATACGTCGAAGGGAAATCACCCGCCGTGTACCAAACGCCGTCGATGACGCAAGCGCCGCCGAAGCTGGTTCCCTGCACCGGCGAACCGGACGCGCCCACGGTAACGAAACTCGCGTTGTTGCCCGTGAATGTGGGCGTGCGCGCGGGCCCGCTGCCGTGCTTCCAATCCATAGCCGGGCGCGCGTGCAGAAAACGCGGGATGCTGGCGGGGATTTGTTGGGACGTGTTGCACGGATTCGGCCACGACGGAGTGGCGAGCGTGTCCTGCTTGATCAGATCGGTGAAATAAAAGTACGGCCGAGCGCAGCCGTTGATGCCGTGGAGTGGATTCGGCGCGTCGAGATTTTGGACCTGTGAATTGAAGTAAGGCGAGTTCACCTCCATGCCTTCGTACACGGGCCAGCCGAAGTTCATTCCGCCGCGGTCGCACACATTCAAATCCTCCCAGGTGTTCCAACCCACATCGCCGATGTAAAGCACACCCGGGTTTGCGTCCGCGCGTTGATGGCTGCCTGTGCCGGGACGCAACGACATGCGACTTGGCGTCTTCAACCCGAGCGCCCAGACGCGCGACCGTGCGGCCCGCGGTCGCGTGGGATCGTAAAATGGATTGCCGGGAATTCCATCACCCGTCACGGGATCGATGCGGATGACTTTGCCGTTGAGCGAGTCCACCAGTTGCGCGCGGTATGCGCCGACGTTTTCCTTGGGCTGAATGATCCCGTCGTTCAGTGCCTGTTGATAATACGTCCCCGAACCGTTCCCGGTGTCCGTGATGGAAGCGCTCGCGCTGTCCCCACAACTTGCCAACAGTGTGCCGTCCGTTCCGAAGAGAATGGTTCCCACGCCGTGCTGGCCAGCGACCAGAGGAAAACCAGTGCTGGCGCTTTCACCGAGCAGCACCAAACGGCTGGCGGGATCGATGGTGCGAAATCCATCCGAAGCGCGCGCTGTGTAGCGAGCGATGCGGCCAATGGTAGCGACATGATCCTCGGTGGTGGTCGATCGATAATTGGACGTGCCAAAAAATCTCAAATGATGTCGATCCACCGAGTAGAGCACATACACGTAGCCGTTGTTGAGAAAGTTGGGATGCAGGCAGAAGCCGAGCATGCCGTAATTGTTCCACACCGCGACTTCCTCGCTGATGTCGAGGAACGGCGTCGCGTTCTTCACGCCGTTCTCGACGTTCCAAACTTTGCCGCCGCGTTCCCAGACGAAGGTTCGCCCATCGGCGCTGAATGTCAGACCCACCACATCCTTCCATCCACTGCCGATCGTCTCCTCGACAAACTGGGATGGCAGCGTGATGGAACCTGCTCGCAGCGCGAACAGAAGACTGAGGACGAACGAACAACGAAACAGTTCGCTCGCGACGAAAGACCGGCCTGCCTTTTTCATACAACGTTCCTTCTGATAAAGGAGTTGGGAAACATGTGCGTTCGGCCCTCGGGAACTTCAAACGCATTTCGAGGATGTTTGCCGCTGAGGCATAACACTCGTCAAGCCCGCTCAGGCGTTGAATCCAGGGCAGACGCATCAAAGTGGGAGGGCAACGGCTTACCGCAAATAAGCAACGCCCCAGCCCGACTTGCAGGCTGGAGCGTTACGCTACTGTGTATTTGCTTCGCCGTTCGAAAGCGAAGGGCGCAGACGTTCGCACAGATGTTTTTTCCGGCAAGCGCAGGTTCCCCGGGAAATAATTGCGCCTCGCTGAGAATCTCGCAGGATGCACTCTTCGTCGTTGAACTCGCGACGGGAACAGGTGTACAGAGATTCGCGTCCCAAAGGAGTTTTCCCATGAACACACAAAAACTGTCCTCGCATTGGCTCGCATCCGCGTCGGTTCGTCTCGGTGTCCTGCTCTGTCTTGCCGCAGCATTGGGTTGGGTCGAGGACGCGCATTCGCAATCGGTTGCCATCTCGAACATCTGGACCATCCCTACGACTGAGGGACGCACGTACGTGACAGGCGCCACTGACACGGAGCGGGGCGTCGCTTTCAATCCATTCACGGGCCACGCTTACATCGTGAGCCGTAACGGTGGGCTGACCATCGCAATTGTCGATGCCCAAACCGGCGCGCATTTCGGCACGCTCGACGTGAGCGGGATCAGTGGAGGCGACTTCGCCTTGAACCAGATCGGCGTGGCGGATGACGGATACATTTACGCCGCGAATCTCACCACCAGTTCCACGAACGAAGCGCGTCCTTTCAAAATCTACCGGTGGACAGACGAGAGCGCGACACCAGCAATCGTTTATGCCAGCAGCCCGTCCGGAAACCAGTCACTGCGTTTCGGCGATTCCATCGATGTCCGCGGCAGCGGCACCGAAACCGAGATCATCGCGGGCACAGGCGGAGTGAACGCCACAAATCTCGTGGCCGTCTTTCGTCCCCTGGATGCCACGATCAGCGTATTCACGAGCCGCGCCATCATCGTTCCCCGCGGGCTCAATATTCTGGCGACCGACTTCGCGAAAGGTATCGCGTTCGGGCCGGGCGGGACTTTCTTCGCGAAAAACAATGGAACCACGACGACGGCGAAGTTGTGCAGCTACGATTGGGAAAGCGGCACGGGCGCATGGATTCGCAACTACGCCGTGGCCGGTTCTATCGCTGCTATCGATTACGATCCCGCTACAGGATTACTCGCGGGCGTTCTTGTGGGCAGCGCTACCGCGCAACACGCGTTGCTCGTCTATGACGTGTCGGATGAGGTTGCGAGCCTGGTCTATTCCAACAATTTCCCACCTCCGCTGGGCGCCAACGGAAACGCAGTGAACGCCGTGAACATTAATTCCAACCGCGTCGTGGCCGTGGAACCACGCAATGGTGTGCAGATGGCAGGCATCAGCGTGAGCACCAATCTCGCTGCACCGAATGTGATTCAACAGCCCGGAAATCTGACGCTCGTACAGGGTGGCTATGGCAGCCTGTCGGTCAATGCTTCCGGCTCCAAACCGCGCTTGTACCGCTGGCGCAAAGATGATGTTGATGTGCCGAACGCCACGAACCGGATACTGACTTTTACGAATGTCCCGCTCTCGGCGGCAGGCGCGTACAGCGTTACGATCAGCAATATCTTGGGCGGCACCAACAGCAATGCGGGTAATCTCACCATCATGCCGGCAACGTTATCCACTGTTCTCACCCAGGTCTGGAGAATCGAACCCGGCAATGTGTCGTATCCGTGGCTGCTCACGGACAACAACGCCCGAGGCATGGCTTACAATCCCGCCCGC
>DATHEW010000254.1:0-2320 GCA_035318425.1 Candidatus Acidiferrum sp.
CGCTACCGTGTGACGTCCTGTGTTACGGTTCATCACATGCTGCCGAATGACATCACGACCGAAGACGACATCAAGACGCTCGTTGATTCGTTTTACACAAAGGTCAACGCGGACGAGTTGTTGTCACCGATTTTCAACAGCGTGGCAGATGTCGATTGGGCGGAACACCTGCCCATCATGTATCGCTTCTGGAGTTCGTTGCTGCTCCGCACCAACAGTTATCAAGGTCAGCCTTGGCCGAAGCACGCGGTGCTGCCGGTCGGGACGGCGCATTTCACGCGCTGGCTGGAACTGTTCAAGAAGACGGTGGATGAACACTTCACCGGTCCGAAGGCGATCGAGGCCAAGAACACCGCGGCGAGCATCGCGGACACGTTCCAGAATCGACTGCAGCTTCAACGTTGAGTTGTCGTTCGCGTGGTTCAAGCGGATGGACCGCACGCGATGTGTCACTCGCTGGGCGCGCGGCGGCGGGATTCCTTCTTGGCCGCGTGATGTGACTTGTCGGCGAGCATGCGTTGCTTGGCGCGACGGCTGCGCCCACGTTTCTGACGGCGAAGTTTTTCCACTCGTGCGCGGTCTGCATCAGCGCGGGTTTTTTGCTGCGCTTCAATTTTGTCGAGCAACAGCTTGCGCGCGAGGAAACGATTCTGGCCCTGCTGCCGCGAGTCCTGGCACTTGACCTGAATGCCCGTCGGGCGATGCAGCAACATCACGCACGTGGCAGTCTTGTTGACGTTCTGCCCGCCATGTCCGCCAGAGCGAACGAACGTCTCTTCGATGTCAGCCTCGCGCACGCCGAGCAACGTCATGCGTTGCGATAGTTGATCCTCTTTCTCCAGGCTGACGGGGAATGAACCCATGTCGGTATGCCGCGCTCTCGCGCGAGCAGAAGTTTAAGGAGGCGTAACTTTCTTGCGCTCGGAAGAGCTCGGCTCGCGGAAGTCGCTGAGCTTGCCCTTCTTGAACGAGCCATCCGCGAGTTTCAATGTGATCTCCGGCGGCCAGCCCGCCTTGGCTTCCAGCACGGTTTCGACGATGCCCACGGCGCCGGAAGCGCGGTGGACCATTGTCTCGCCGACGTAACCCTGGCCGGTGGCAGATGTTTTGGATTTTCCCATGGCGGCGGAAAGTATGCGGAAGGCGAGTGGCGGTTCAATGTTCGATTGTCAGGGCAGGAGTACCAAACAATGGATGGAACTCGCGGCGTTGCGCGCCCTTACGATTACGCCGTAAACGAACAAGCCCCACAGAATAAACCAGACCGGTCTCGCGCTGGTCCGGCTTTTTCCTTTGCCGGCAGGGCGATTGGCTCCGCGAGACGCTCTCTCGCTCGCCAGCGTCCTTTCAGTCAAACAATCCCAGTTGCGGGCCTGGTGGCCTGCGGAACGCGGCGGTCGAAAGCTCCACTTTGCGCTTGGGCAAACCAGCTTTGCGGCAGCCGACGTGAAACAGTTGTTCCATCTGCTCTCCAAAGATTCCCTGGCCGCGCATCCGCGAGCCGAAATTTGGATCGTTCAGTTTTCCACCGCGCAGTTCGCGGATGCGATTCAACACTTTGTCTTTGCGATCCGGAAAATGGCGCTCAACCCAGTTCTCGAACAACCCCGCCACAGCCCATGGCAATCGCACTGGAACAAAGGCCGCCGAAACAGCGCCTGCTTCCGCCGCTGCTTCGAGAATCTTCGGCATTTCGTGATCGGTGATGCACGGGATCACCGGCGCGACCATCACGTTCACCGGCACGCCCGCTTGCGAAAGTTGGCGCACGGCATCAAGGCGAAACTGTGGCAGAGAGGCACGTGGCTCCAGCTTCGGCGTGAGCGAAGCATCGAGCGTCGTGATCGAAACATTCACGATCGCAGCATCGTGCTTTGCGAGTTCACCCAGCAGATCGATATCGCGTGTGACGAGATGGTTCTTCGTGATGATCGCGACGGGATTTCGAAATTCGGCGAGCACCGCGAGACATCGGCGCGTCAACTCAAGCTTACGCTCAATGGGCTGATAACAATCCGTCACGCCGCTCATCACGATCGTTTGCGGCTTCCACTTTGGCGACGACAGTTCCTTTCGCAGCAGCTCGGGCCCGTCGAGCTTCACCATGATCTTCGATTCGAAATCGAGGCCCGCCGAGAACCCGAGATACTCATGCGTGGGCCGTGCGAAGCAATAGATGCAACCGTGCTCGCAGCCGCGATACGGGTTGATGCTCGTCTCGAAACCAACGTCAGGACTGTTGTTGCGCGTGATGAACGTCTGCGTGGCATCGTGATAGAACTCAGTGCGCAGCGGGCGGGTTTCGCTTTCGTCCTGCTCC
>DATHEW010000255.1:0-5255 GCA_035318425.1 Candidatus Acidiferrum sp.
AACGCAGAAGCTCGGGCCGTATCCACTTTCCATTGCTGGCAACGCTCCGCAGTGGCGCGTGACGGACGAAACCGTGCCGGTGACTTTTCTTGCACCTGAACACGCGGCATTGACTACGCCCAACAAGATTGGTTCCGCCGACTTTGACGGCTGGGTGCAGGAGCGTGGCGCATATTTCCCGAGCAGCTTTGACGCGGAACACTACACGCCAATTCTCGCCATGAGCGACCCCGGTGAAAAACCGCTCAACAGCAGCGTGCTTGTTGCGAAGCACGGCAAGGGATATTTCGTTTACACGGGCCTGGCGTTTTTCCGGCAATTACCCGCCGGTGTGCCGGGTGCGTACCGACTGTTTGCCAATCTGGTTTCACTGGGCAAATGAAGCCACCGTCCTCCGATCCATTACGCAATGAAGAGTCGCCCGGTGTGCCGGGCTTCCGTTCGTGGCGTGGCGTCTATCTCTTCGTTTTCCTTTTCTTCATTGTCTGCGTCGTGCTGCTGGCGCTTCTCTCTCGCGCCTTCGCATGAACCTCTTCGATTGGGTGGTGCTCATCGGGACCATGGTCGGCATCGCAGTGTACGGAGCGTGGCGAACCCGACACACGGACAATCTCAACACGTATCTCAAGGGTAATCACAACACCGGCTGGCTCACGATTGGCCTTTCCGTGATGGCCACGCAGGCGAGCACGATCACGTATCTCTCGCTGCCGGGGCAGGCTTACGAAAACGGGATCGCCTTCATCCAAAATTATTTCGGGCTGCCGCTCGCGCTCATCATCGTCTGCGCAGTGTTCCTGCCGATTTACCGCAAGCTCGGTGTTTACACGGCCTACGAATATCTTGGTAAACGCTTCGACACCAAGACACGGCTGCTCGGTGCGACCTTGTTCCTCTTGCAACGCGGCTTGCAGGCTGGCGTCACGATTTATGCGCCGGCAATTATTCTCTCGACTGTGCTCGGCTGGCGACTCGACCTGACGATCATTTTCACGGGTCTGCTCGTAATTGTTTACACCGTCACCGGCGGCAGCGCGGCAGTGAACCTGACGCAGAAGTGGCAGATGGCAGTAATCTTCGGCGGCATGATCACGGCATTCGTCGTGTTGCTGACCAAACTGCCGCCGGACGCCATTCATATCGCTGGCGCAATGGGCAAATTGGAGGGCGTGGATTTCACCCCTGATTTAAAGCGGCGCTACACGATCTGGAGCGGATTGCTCGGTGGATTTTTTCTCTCGCTCTCATATTTCGGGAGCGACCAATCGCAAGTGCAACGTTACATCGGCGGCGCAGGACTGCGCGAAGGCCGACTGGGACTGATGTTCAACGCGATGTTCAAAATCCCGATGCAATTCTTCATCGTGATGCTCGGCGCGCTCCTGTTTGTCTTCTATCAGTTTCAGCCAAATACGCCCGTGTTTTTCAACCAAACGGAATGGCAGCGCCACGCGCAAGGACCACAGGCCGCAACCTTTCGTGCCGTCGAGGAAAAGCACACTGCGTTGCACGCAGACAAACAGAACAAAATTCGTGCCTGGGTTTCCGCGCGCGATAGCGGCGAAGCCGGCGCAGAAGAAAAAGCGCGTGCTGCCATGGTTGCAGCGCAAAAGGCTTCCGTCGCCGTCCATCAGGAAGCTCGAGATGCGTTGCGGGCTGTCGATCCGAAAGCCAAGGTGAAGGATTCGGATTACGTGTTTATCACTTTCATCCTCACGCAACTGCCACACGGCGTCATTGGACTGCTGATCGCGGTGATGTTTGCCTCCGCTCTTTCCTCGAAGGCGGGCGAACTCAACGCGCTCGGAACGACCAGCACGATCGATCTGTGGCGTCACTTTCGTCCGCTCGCGGCGCACGACGAGGCGCGAAATGTCCGTAATGCAAAGTTCTTCACCGCACTCTGGGGCTTCTTCGCCATCGGCTTCGCGCTTTTCATCAGCTTTGCGGAAAACCTCATCGAGGCGCTCAACATCGTAGCTTCCATTTTTTATCCGGCGCTGCTCGGCGTATTCGTGGTGGCGTTCTTCCTAAAAAAAGTAGGTGCCTCGGCGGTGTTTTGGGCAGCCCTATCAGCGCAATTACTCGTGATCACACTTTTCTTCCTTGGCAAAGCGTATCCCGCCCGTGAAATCGGCTATCTCTGGCTCAACCCGATTGGTTGTACTGCCTGCGTGGTGTTCAGCCTCGTGCTGCAAGCGATCATTGGAGGAAAGAGCCCGCCGGATGCGCGGACCGTTCCCGCTGCATGAACGTCGCGCCCGTCATCTGTTTCGGCCAGCAACCCTGCGGTTTTTTCCCGCGACGTTTCCTCTTCGCAAAAATCCAGACGGCGCGGCGGCTCCAATCCGAGATCGGCGGCGAGGTTGTTTTCTTTTATCACGACAGCGACCACGATTTCCGGGAAACACGCACAACACTGCATCACCGAAAAACGGGAGAACCGATTCAACTGAACTTCGCCTTCGACAATCAGGTGCAACGCAAATTTTCGCCGCTCTACCTCAAGCGCGTACGCGCCGACTGGCAGGCGAAGACCGCGCTCCAGTTGCCTGCTTATGTTGACCCCAAATGGGTTCAGGCATTCGAGCAAGCCACTGCGCCGACGGTCAGTGAATTCTGTTTGGAGATGTATCGCCGCATGGGATTGCTCGAAGGCATTCGGGTAGCGCGTTCGAGTGACGTGGCCTTTCGCCGCGCGGCCTGCGACGTGACAGATTTTTTTGTGGACGCACCTTTTGAGGGCGAAATTGTTCGCGCCCGTTTTCTCAACGGAGAATTGAAGCTGCACAAAGGCGGCGATTCCTATGACACTTTGCCGCCGATGAACTTTGCGAAAGAACACATCAGTCCCACGCGCGACACGCGGCTGCGCTGGATGCAATCGGTGCTCCGCTGCACCCACTACGTTGCCGGCGCGAGCGAGCAAGCATATTTGTCGCGCGAGGAAGCCCCGGAGATCACCTACGTCGATCGCGATCCCATTGACCGTTCCGATGAAGCCTACACCGACACCACGAAATGACCTCGCGCCACTGCTGGCTTTCGGCGCTCATCCCGACGACGTTGAATTCGCGTGCGGCGGAATCATCGCGAAGGAAACGCTGTTGGGACGCAGAGCACATATCATTGTCTGCTCGCGCGGTGAAGCCGGGTCGAACGGCACCCCCAGCCAACGCGTGGCGGAGGCAGAGACAGCTGCCGCGCTTTTGAGCGCGACCGTTGAGTTCGTCGAACTAGATGGCGATGCGCATCTGGAAATCCGCGCTGTCCACGCCATCAAACTCGCCGGAATCGTGCGCCGTGTGAAACCCGGTCCGGTGCTCGCGCCCAGTCTCGTCGAGAACCAGCACCCCGACCATTGGCGCCTTGGCAAACTCGTCCGCGACGCCGCCCGCCTGGCCCGCTATGGCGGTGTGGCAGAAATCCGCGACCTCGCTTCGCACACCATTGAGCAACTCCTATTCTACGCCGTGACCCCCGAAGCGGAACCGCGCGACAGCACGCCGATTCTCATCGACGTCTCGGCACCCGAGATCCTCGGCGCTTGGACAGCCGCGATGGAAGCGCACGTCTCCCAGTCCGCCACGCGTAACTACGCCGAGATGCAACTCACTCGCGCGCGCCTGAACGGTCACCGCGCGGGGGGTGGCCACGCCATCCCGCTTTTCTCGAATGATCCGATGATCGTAAATTCTCTCGGCTCGCTCAGCCCGGGAGCGCGACGTTTCTAAGGCAACCGCGGGCCATTCCCGGTCGAAATCAGTTTGTAATGTCGAACGTGGTGCTTTCCTGACGAATCGGGAGGTAAACCTTGTACCATTCCTTTTGCGCCGGACTATCAGCGTAGTCCTTCAAGGCCTGCTCATTGACGAACTCCATCACGAATGCGTTGGCCTTGCCGCCCTGCACCTTAATCGATTTGGTCCAGACACGCGTAATGCCCTTGTGGGCTTTCGGCAGTGTCTTGACACCATCGAGCGCAGCCTTGATCTGTGCCGGCGTCGCTTCCGGCTTCCAACTGACCGTCACGACGTGAATCACGGTCTTGGGTTCGGTTTGCGCTGCCAGGTTGCAAGCGCCAAACGCCAAAAGAACAGTGGTCCAGAGAACCAGAAGAGGTGCTTTCATAGTCATACTTTGTTTTGTTGTGTGTTGTTTTCAGTTTACGAAACGAGCTAGGCAGACGCGCCCGGCACGCGAATGATTCAATCAGTACAGATCCGGTGGCATTCAGTCTCAAAAACAAACGCGACATGACACCGAGCTTCGCAAAGAGTTGTTGCACCGAACCGAAACTGGCACTCATCCTGAACGAATTCACGCGGAGACTTTGAAGTTGCCACTGAGAATCGGCATCACCTGTTACCCGTCCGTGGGCGGAAGCGGCGTGCTGGCTTCGGCGCTGGGGGAGAATCTGGCGCGACGCGGGCACGAAGTTCATTTCATAAGTTATGAGCGTCCGTTTCGTTTGCCATCGAACGCCCCGCGACTGCACTTTCATCCAGTTCTCATCAACGACTACGACCTTTTCAAGTATCCCGATTACACGCTGCCGCTCTCGGTCAAGATGGCGGAGGTGAGCCGCGAGCATCGACTGGATGTGCTCCACGTTCATTACGCGGTGCCGCATGCAACGGCGGCGATTCTCGCACGTGCCATGCTTCCGTCGGAGCAGCAGCCCCGCGTCGTCACCACGCTGCATGGGACGGACACCACCCTATTGGGTCGTGATGCCGGTTATGGTCCTGCGATCCGTCACGCATTGAACTGTTCCGACGCCGTGACAGCCGTCTCCGCCTTCCTCAAAGCTGAAAGCCATCGCTTGCTCAACTTCGATGGTCCCATTGAAGTCGTTCACAATTTCTTCGAGCCTCGCCCTCCGCAGCGCTCGCGCGAGGAAGTGCGTCACGAGCTTGGCGTAAAGGACAACGAGGTGATGATTCTGCATTCTTCGAATCTTCGTCCGCTAAAGCGAATTGATCTGTTGCTCGAAACGGTCGCCCGCATTCGGCCAGCCGATTCGTTCAAACTCGTCATTCTTGCCGGTGGAAGTTTCGCACCGTTCACAAACCAGGTGCGTAGCCTCGGATTAGAAAAGCGCATTATTGTGCGCGAGAACGTCAATGTTATTGAGGACTATCTCCAAGCCGCCGATCTCGGGCTTGTAACATCCGACACGGAAAGTTTTTGCCTGAGCATTCTTGAAGCGATGTGTTTTGCCTGTCCGAGCGTCGCGACCAACGTGGGCGGCA
>DATHEW010000256.1:0-2211 GCA_035318425.1 Candidatus Acidiferrum sp.
TGGTGTTCCTTGCCATCGTTCCTCTGGCATTCGGCGCGTTCGGCAACTACGTGGTGCCGCTGCAAATCGGCGCGCCGGATATGGCGTTCCCGCGCATTAACATGGTGAGCTACCAGTGCTACTTCGGCGGCGGCGTGGTGATGCTGGCGAGCTTTTTCATACCAGGTGGCGCGGCCAAGTCAGGATGGACTTCATACTCGCCCCTCGCGACCATCGCTGATCTTGCGAACCGGATTGATGGCCAAACCTTTTGGCTGATCGGTATGGTGCTGCTGATCACGTCATCGCTGCTCGGCGCTGTGAATTTCATCACCACGATCATTCAGCTTCGCGCGAAAGGGATGAGTTGGATGCGCCTGCCGTTCTTCGTGTGGGCGCAATTCGTCACGGGCTTCCTGCTGTTGCTCGCTTTCCCCCCGCTCGAAGCCGCCGGCCTGATGCAGCTCATGGACAACGTGCTCGACACGAGTTTCTTTCTGCCGACTGGACTCGTGATTGCCGGTCAGACGCTGGACGTGAGCGGCGGCGGCAGTCCATTGCTCTGGCAGCATCTGTTCTGGTTCCTTGGTCACCCGGAAGTTTACGTTTTGATTCTCCCAGCGATGGGAATCGTCGCCGAGATCATCGCCTGCAACACACGCAAACCGCTCTGGGGTTACAAAGCGCTCGTCCATTCCGCGCTCGCGATCGGGTTTCTCTCTTTCATCGTCTGGGCGCATCACATGTATCTGACCGGTATGGGGACGAAGATCTCCACCTTCTTCCAAACCACCACGATGATCATCTCGATTCCGTCGGTGATCATTTTGACGGCGCTGTTCCTGTCGTTGTGGGGCGGATCGATTCGCTTCAACACGCCCATGCTCTTCGCGCTGGCGTTCCTGCCGATGTTCGGCATCGGCGGCCTTACAGGATTGCCCCTCGGCTTCAACGCCTCCGACATTCTCCTGCACGACACCTATTACGTGATCGCACATTTCCATTACGTGGTGGCGCCGGGGACGATCTTCGGCTTGTTCGCCGGAATCTACTACTGGTTCCCGAAAGCCACGGGCCGTTACATGAACGAAACCTGGGGCCGCATTCACTTCGCGTTCTCGTTCATTTTCATGAACCTGATTTTCGCGCCAATGTTCATCCAGGGTCTCTCCGGCATGTTGCGCCGCATGGCAGACGGTGGCGCGACTTACTCACTCGCGAACTCCACGGGTGTTGATGGCGCGCTCAGTGAATTCATCATTCATCTGAACAGGGACGTGTCGCGCGCGGCATGGCTGTTGGGCGTGGTCCAGATTCCGTTCATCATCAACTTCTTCTGGAGCATCAAGCACGGGAAGAAGATCGAGTCTGATAATCCTTGGGGAGCGACGACACTGGAATGGCAGACGCCCACGCCTCCGCCGCACGGCAATTTCGACAAGGAACCCGAGGCGTATCGCGGGCCGTACGACTACAGCGTCCCGGGCGCGAAGACGGACCACTCGCCGCAGAACCAACCCGTGTAAGCGAACTCGAGCTCAGGAAATTTCATGGACATCCCATACACAATTGAACCCCGCCGGGACACCGGCCTTTACAACGCCAAGGTCGGCATCTGGCTGTTCCTCGCTTCCGAAGTCATGCTGTTCGGCGCGCTGTTCTCGTCCTACGTGCTCTTGCGCGTGGGCAACGAAGTGTGGCCGCATGGTTTGCTCAACATCCCGATCGGCACGTTCAACACCTTCGTGCTCATCACCTCGTCAGTCACCGTGGTGATGTGCTGGGTGAACTTGAAATTGCACAACTTCGGGCGGGCGAAATTCTATCTCGCCATCACCATCCTGTGCGCGTTCGCGTTCCTGGGCGTGAAGACGAAGGAGTACAACGACAAGTTCATCCATTACTCCGTGCGCACCACCGACGGCAAAGAGCAGACCGGACACATCGAGGGTGATCCGCGCTTTCTTACGTTGAAGAAAGTGCTGGCGAAGAAAGCCGAGACGATCAGCTTCGCCGCTGATCCAGTGCATGACGCCCGCGGCCGTGTTACGGCTGAAGCCAAGGCGGAAGAGAAAGCGCATCACGGCGCCCATGAATTTAAGCCGATCAAAGTAAGCGACATCACATATCTCTCCTCGTACGTCCCGAGTCACTCGCCTTACTTTGCCGTTTACTTTCTGATCACCGGGTTGCATGGCCTGCACGTGCTGGGCGGCGCTCTCGTGATGGCTT
>DATHEW010000257.1:0-2558 GCA_035318425.1 Candidatus Acidiferrum sp.
AACCATCAGCATCGATACTCACAAGCGAATTGGTTCCCGTCGCCCGATCGTGCAGCACGATGTCTGGGTCTGAATAATTCGTGTCATTCGGAAACATATTCCAGGCGAACGTCTCGAATACAGTTCGCTGCCCATCCGCTGCAATTACCGGTGAGCCCGAACCGCCCAACGCGTCCGCGAGCCCATTGGTGCTGACACTGATCAGCGTTGTAATCGATGCCGTCATGTCGCGGACGAACACGTCCGAATGCCGGTTCGTATCGATAGTCGCGAGGTTTGCCGCGCCACTCTGAAACGTGATGAACAAGCCATTCGATGAAACGCTCGGGTGAGTCGAGTTTCCATTTCCACCCCCAACACCGTTCGTGTTCACGCTTACGAGTTCCGTGCGCCCGGTTTCGAGATCGCGCAGGAACACGTCCAGCCACGGTGAAGGGGCACCGTTCGTCGCGAGATTCTTCGCGCGGCTTACGAAGACGACAAATCGTCCATCAGGACTGAATGTCGGTGCGAAGGAATCGCCGTGGCCGGTTGTTGAAGCATTCGCGGACCGCGAGACAACCTGCGGCGACGTCGTCGCTTGAATCGCGACGCTGAAGGACAGTGCCAGCAGAACCATAGCGTGCAGTGCTTTCATCGGCAGGAAATCATCAAGGAGCGATGAAAATGAACGCGTTGCTCACGCCCGGCGGAGAGAGAATGGCGCGCAGGCGAGGAGTGTCTGTTCCCTCCACGCTGCCGTCGTTGAAGAGGAAATGGCCGCGTTGCACGTGTATCTGTAAATCCCAGGATGCGTTCGTCGCGGGCCGAAAGATGGATCGTTCACGAAAGCCACAACCTCCAGTCGTATCGGCGGTGAGGTTTCGATCGCCAGACAGAATGGCCCGGCCCTCAAGTTGCGAAGTCCGAGTCAGCAGGTAACTAACGTTCTGCTCACCTGAGGAGAAGAAGCTTGGCCAATTGTTCGCGGCGGATTTCAGTCCATCACTGGGACAAACGAGAACTTGCGGGCTGACCAGCTCATTCGAGAGCACAACAAATTGAGTCGAAACCAAGCAGAAATTCTGATTCCCACCCGCACTTTTCGGCACCTCCCACGCGTATCGGCCATCGTGGTCCGCGGCCCAACTCGCGAACGCCTGGCCGATACGGCTGAGGTTGTTCGCGCACAGCGCGCGCTGCGTGCGAATGGAATCGCTGCCGAGCGCGGGTAGAATAATCGCCATCAGCACCGCGCATCCCGTCAGGACGGCGAGCAGTTCAATTCTGCTGAACCCTCGAACGGTATTGTCACCGGCTTGAAGAAATCGCCGAAAGCGGGAGCACATCATGGTGAGCACAGTTTAATACCAATGAGCTTATTCAGCACAACAGGATCCCACGTCGCAGTTCCACCCACTCGACCTCCTCTCATTCTGCGCATTCACTCCACAATCTGTGCTACGCCGCGCGAAGCTTGTAGCCTGCTGCGCGCCCAATACTAAAATCGGAATCGCCGCCGAAGACTTGCCGCACATCTTCAAGCGTTTCTATCGCGCGGACAAATCACGCACTCGCGCCGCTGGGCGAACGGGCCTCGGGCCGGCGATCACCCAACCGCTTGTGACGGCGCATCGCGGGACGGTTGAAGTCGAGAGCGCGGTTGATCGTGTGTCATAACACGCCTGTGTCATTGGCTCCTCCCAGATTCTTTCAATCACTGATCACGGTCGGCTGTTTTCTGCGGCCAATGACTGGTGGGGAAATTCCTCTCCGACGATTAGCGAAATTCCAATCCCTGCTGGAGCGACAAAGTGGGTCATTGCCACAACGGGGCAGGGACACAGCCATGCACTCGCCGACGACGGGAATATCTATAGCTGGGGCTGGAACAACCAGGGACAGCTTGGAACCGGCAACATCGTGTACGAGCAGATTCTCTATCCTCAG
This sequence comes from Candidatus Acidiferrum sp., assembly GCA_035318425.1. GTDB lineage: Bacteria > Verrucomicrobiota > Verrucomicrobiia > Limisphaerales > SIBH01 > JANNGC01. Next base: position 1,930 of record DATHEW010000257.1, read on the forward strand.
ATGACGATTCGCCCGGCCGGAGTTTCGCGCTGGGTCAGCGTGTCCGCCGGCTATAACCATACTCTGGCACTGGCTGACGATGGACGAGTCTTTGCGTGGGGCTGGAACCAAAACGGTCAATTGGGTAACGGAAGCACTACCAACACCGGCACGCCGACGCTGATACCGGGCGTTATCGCGACAGCCATTGCCGCCGGGCGACAACACAGCCTGGTCATTGCTGACTGTGGCGTTCTCGCGTGGGGCGACAACCTGAATGGCCAGCTAGGCATCGGTGTTAAAGGCGGCAGTTTTTCCAGCCCGACGAATGCCGTCATCACCCCGAATCTGTGCGATACAAACACAGCCGCGCTTCCCGTTGTCTCCATTGTCCTGTTGGACAGCTACGCGTCCGAACAGACCTACCGCACGCGCACAAACGTAACGATTTTCCGCACCAACACCGCATCCTTCACCGTGGTATTGTCGCGCACGCTTGGTTCGCCATTAGCAGTGGAGATCTCGGTCGGCGGCACAGCCGAGAGCGGCCAAGATTATCAATCGCTGGCGCAGGAAGTCACCGTACCCGCCGGAACAAATTCGATCATCGTTTCGATCGTTCCTTTCTCGGACAATCAGGTCGAAGCACC
>DATHEW010000258.1:0-2776 GCA_035318425.1 Candidatus Acidiferrum sp.
CACCGCGTCATCGATTCGCGTGAGCTGGCGTGTGAGGTGATAGAAGAACCCTACTCCCAGCGCGCCGGCGGGCAGGATGCCGATCGTGCCTTCGCGCACGCGATGCATTCAGGTTTCCTGGAATGACTGGAGCACGTCGCACGCACGTGCCAGTGGCGACACTTTCATCACGAGACGCATCTTTTGCTCGTTGGGATCTTCGCTGCCGTAGGCGTAATCGATGTTCACGCCGTTCTTCGCCAACGCCTCGCTGAGTACCGCGAGCCGGCCCGGCGTATCCGCCAGATCGACAATTAGCACTTCGGCTTCGATCGGATGAAAACCCTGCTCCTCCAACATCGTCTTGCAGGCCGCCGCGTCGCTCGGCACCAGGCGAATCACTCCCTGCTCCACGTTATCGAGAATCGAGAGGTCTTTGATGTTGATGCCGCGTTCCGCGAGCGCGCGGCTGATGGCGGCAAGCCGTCCAGGCTCGTTCTCGATCGCGACGGTGATTTGCCGCTCAACGCGGAATTTCATGCAGCCGGGCGCCGCACCAATGCAACCATCACGCCCTGCACTTCCAGCGACTGCGCCGGAATCAACGTCGGATACCGCGGGTTCTCCGCGCGCAACATTGCTTTGCCGCGCTCCATGGCGAACGTCTTCAACGTGCTTTCGCCATCGATCAATGCGGCGACGACATCGTTCGCCCGAGGAGTGCGGGCGGCGTCGAGAATGGCGATGTCGCCGTCCACGATGTGCTTGCCGATCATCGAGTCACCGCGCACCCGCAGCGCAAAGAGTTTGTTTGCTGAAGCCAGTCCCAGTGTTCCCAAGTCTACTGACACGCAACCATCAGCGTTTCCAGCGCTTTCCTGACGCTCGTCCGCGAAGCCGGCGGGAATCGAGCCATAGATCGGAATGTTCACGACCGGCCGGAGAAATCTTTGCAACGGCGACGTGATCCGAAGGGAACGGGCGCGACGCGCGTGACGCGAGAGAGCGCCTTTGCGTTGGAGTGCGGTCAAGTGGTCTGCGGCAGCCTTTGGACTTCGAAAGCCAAAATGTTCGCAAATCTCACGCAATGTGGGGCTGGAGCCTTCCTCCTGTTGTGTTGCGATCACGAAATCGAGGACTTCGCGCTGCCGTTTGGTCAAAGTGATCATCGGCCTATTCAACTGCGCAGTGTGAATAAAATCAACCCGCGAGAATAAATTCCGCTGCCTGCGCCATCCCATCCACCACGGCGGCGCGCTTCAAGACATCGGGATTGGATTGCTCCAGTTTCGCCCCGTAGCCGGTGCGCACGAGAATGGATTTCTTCACGCCTGCGTTCCATCCGCACTCGAGGTCGATGAGTTTGTCGCCCACCATGAAGCTCTGCGCGAGGTCGATTCCCAGTTCGTCGCGCGCATCAAAGAGAAACTGCGGCGACGGTTTGCGTCCGCGGCTCGGTGCGTCAGGATGCTCGGGTGCGATGTAGATTTTCTCGAATCGCACGCCGTCCTGGGCCAACTCGGCCCGCAAGTGCTCGTGAACGCGCTGCACATCTTCAATCGTGAAATAACCACGGCCCACGCCGGACTGATTCGTCACGAGAACGATTTTAAAGCCCGCGTCCTGGAGGCGTTTCATGCCTTCGCGCGCGCCCGGAAAAATAACCACTTCCTCCGGTCGATGAAGGTAGTCCTTGTCTTGGATGATCGTCCCATCGCGATCCAGAAACACAGCGCGCTGCACGGACGATGGGTGACAGACCGGGCGTCATCTGCGCAAGCGGTAAAAGCGGCCCCCAGCTGCGTCCGTGATGGTGATGAAGTTTTCGCCGTCCGCGGTGGAAATTGAGTTGGAGTCGGCGAGCCAGTTGGTCGTGGTGAGATCCGCTTTCTCTTCCAGAACGAATCCGTTTGCGCTCGCAGGCCACGAAATGCGCAGCAGCGGAGGTGTGTTTAGAATCTTCAAGGAAGGCGCCGGCGATTCGATGACGGATGCGAATGTCAGTCCGAGTCGAACGTTATCGATGCTGAGCGTGCCGATGGTCTTCCCGTAGTGCAAAGGAACTAATGCTGGAAGCGGCCGCGGCGTCGGTGGCGCTCGCGCTGGCATCAGTTTCGGCCAGAGGATTGACCCAGAGTGTGCTGACGGCCACACCGACTTCGTAACGCACCAGGACGAAGTAGATCGTGTTCAGTGAAAGGTCCATCGGGAGTTGCTCCAAAGTGGAACTCGCATTCGCGATCCCGAGCCGAAATTTTCCCGAAGCCGCATTCGCTGTATTGGCGAACAAACGGCAGCGCGCCGCCGTGGTGTTGAAGTGCGCAAAGTAATCACCCGTGCTCCCCGGTAACTGGGAAAAGCTCACGTAAAAACTCACGTAGAGAATCGCGCCGGAATTTGCGGCGAACGGGCCGCGCGACAAAACGACGCTGACGTCTTCGGTCAGCGTGCTCGACAGAACGACTTTGCCGCCGAGCACCTGAACCTGTCCGGTCACCGTGCCGCTGTGATGCGTCCACGGAGGCGTGGCATTGGTAATGAGCGTGCCGTCCGAGTACGAGAAGGGATCCGCGAACAGAAGCGCGGGCACGACCGTGAGTTGGAAGGAACTGATGTTCGTGGTGGTTCCGTCGGAAACGCGAAGAGTCACGGTGGCGGCGCCAGTCTGGCTCGGTGAAGCCGTGATGGTGAGACTGCGATTCGAGCCCGCGCCTCCGAGCGAAATGCTTTGCAGCAGGTTGCTATCGGAAACCACCACGGTGAGGTCGAGCGCGTCGGCTGCGGTTTCTGCATCGCC
>DATHEW010000259.1:0-3441 GCA_035318425.1 Candidatus Acidiferrum sp.
GGGCGGGCTTGTCGGTCGCGGTGAGAAAATCGAAATTCGCTGCTGTCATATCACCTGATCTTTAAGCTCGCGCCGGCCATTGGAACCGGCGGCGGCTTGGAACTCGCCTCGTTCATGGCGGCCATCTTCAGCACGAAATCCGTAGTCGCTTCGCCGCGCTTCTTCTTGATGTTGTCGATGCCGCGCGTCACCACGCCTCTCTTGCTGGCGTAGAGATGAGCGATCTCTTCGTCGATGATGCCTTGCTCGTATGCTTCGAGGCAGGCGTGATCGAAACTTTTCCAACCGAAGGTGGCGCTCGACTCGATGATTTCGTAGAAACTTTTTCCTTCGCTCTCGCCGAGAATAATCGTTTCGCGCACGCGCATATTCGAACCCAAGATTTCCAGCAACGCGTGCCGTCCGCCGCCGATGCGGGGCGCCAGGCGCTGGCCGATGATCCATCGCAACGTGTCCGCGAGGCGGTGGCGCACCTGCTCCTGCTCCTCGGTTTCGAACATGCCGAGAATACGATTGATGGTCTGGCCTGCGTCGATCGTGTGCAGCGTGCTCATCACGAGATGGCCCGTCTCCGCGGCGCTGAGGGCGATCTCCACGGTGGCGCGATCGCGCATCTCACCAACGAGAATGATTTTGGGCGCCTGGCGCAACGCCGCGCGCAATCCGCTGGCGAAATTATCGTAGTCCGATCCCAGTTCACGCTGGTTGATCGTTGCCATCTGCTGCGTGTAAACAAATTCAACCGGGTCTTCGAGCGTGACGATGTGAACGGCCTTCGAGCGGTTCACTTCTTCAAGCAGCGCCGCGAGCGTGGTCGATTTACCGGAACCAGTGGCGCCAGTGACCAGCACCAGGCCGGTCTTCTCTTTTGCGACCTGATGGAAAATATCCGGCAGCTTGAGATCCGCGAGTGTCGCGATCTTGGTGCTGAGTTTGCGCAGCACGATCGAATAGCTGCCGCGCTGTGAAAAGATGTTCACGCGGAAACGGGCCCGGTCCATCACGCTGTAAGACGTGTCACATGAGCCGGTGCGCAACAGATCATCCAGCAGACGTGGGTTTCCGCCAATCAGGTTGAGCGCAATCGTCTCCGTGTGAAATGACGTGAGCCTCTCAATTTCCGGGTCGAGCGGCACGGGCACCAGCACGCCTTCGGCTTCGACCTGCGGCGGCTTGTCCACCGTGAAAATCAAGTCCGAGACGCTCGTCCGAAAGTCGAGCATCGTCCCGAGGATATAATCGAGTTCGTTGCGGCGCATGGGTTAAGCGGTTGCCACCTCGTCATCGAGCGGTGGAGTAGAGAGGAACGCGCGGAATTTTTTCTTGTCCGCAGACTTGTCGTAAGCTTCTTCCGGCGAGATGCGCTTCATGCGCAGATGCTCCATGATCGCGTCATCGAGCGGCACGTTGCCGATCTTCTTGCCAACTTGAATCATGCCGGGAAGCTGGTGAGTCTTGCCTTCGCGCACCAGATTCTGAATGGCGGTGGTGAACACCAGAATCTCGAGAGCTGCGACACGGCCTTTCTTGTCGATGCGCTTGAAAAGGTTCTGGGCAACGACACCTTTCAGCGATTCCGAAAGCGTTGCGCGGATCTTGTTCTGTTGATCGGCGGGAAACACGTCGATGATACGATCGACCGTTTTAGACGCCGTCTGCGTATGCAGCGTGCCGAACACCAAGTGACCGGTGCTCGCGGCCGTGATCGCGAGTTCGATCGTTTCCAGGTCGCGCAACTCGCCGACCAGCACGATGTCCGGATCTTCGCGCAACGCTCCGCGCAACGCCGATGCAAACGACCGTGTGTGAACGCCCACTTCGCGATGGTTCACCAGGCAGCCTTTGCTCTCGTGAACGAACTCGATCGGGTCCTCGATCGTCAGAATGTGGTCTTTGCGATTCTTGTTCGCGTAATCAACCATCGCCGCGAGCGTCGTGGATTTTCCAGAGCCAGTCGGGCCGGTGACGAGCACGAGTCCCTTGTGGAGCATCGCAAACTTCTTCAGCACCGGAGGCAGCGGTGCCTCGATTTTTTCAAAATCCTCGAAGGAGAGAACTTTCGATGGGATTTGGCGGAACACCGCGGCGACGCCGGTCTTTTGGTTGAAAAAATTCGCGCGGAACCGGGAGACATTGGGAATCTCGTAGCCGAAATCGACGTCGCCCGTTTCCTCGAACTGTTTAATCTTATACTCCGGCGTGATCTCGTAGAGCATCGCTTTGAGCGTGTCGCTCTCAAGCGGGGGATAATCGACTCGCTGCAATTCTCCGTTGATGCGCAAAATCGGCGGGTTTCCGGAAGACAGATGCACGTCCGAGGCTTTCTGCTCGAACATCAGATTGAAGAACGCATCGATCTTGGCCATACGGACTTATCAGCGGCACGATGCGCGCGGAACTTTACAAATTTTGCCAGTGAACGCCCTCAGAGACATTATCACTGCGGAAGCCCGCGCGCATGGCGCAATGACCTTCGCTCGTTTCATGGAACTGGCGCTCTACACGCCCGCTCTTGGCTATTACGAACGCGAGTTGAAACAGATCGGCAAGCGCGGCGATTTTTTCACCAGCGTGAGCGTGGGACCGTTGTTCGGTGAACTGCTGGCGTTCCAGTTCGCACGCTGGGCCGAAGCGAATGATGCCGGCTCGTTTCAAATCGTTGAAGCGGGAGCCCACGACGCACAGCTCGCCTGCGACATTCTCGAAGCGATGGAACGTCATGACCCCGCGATATTCGCGCGGCTCGAATACTGGATCATCGAACCGTCTGTGCGTCGCCATGCCGTTCAGCAACAAACGCTCGCGCGGTTTTCCAACGTTCGATGGTTCGAGAACCTCGCAGAACTGCGCGGTCGAGTGAACGGCGTGATGTTCTCAAACGAGCTGTTCGATGCCATGCCCGTTCACGTGTTCCGTTGGAACGCTGCGAGACATCATTGGGATGAGATGGGCGTCACTGTGGGTGACTCCGGTTTTGTCGTGACTGCGCTGGCTGAGCCGAGCGTTCAACCGATGAAGCTGCCGGATGAATTGCTTCACGTTCTTCCAGATGGCTACACGGTCGAGATTTCTCCTGCTGCGAACCGATGGTGGAGCGATGCAGCCGACGCGCTCGTGCGCGGAAAGCTGATGACGATCGACTACGGCGGTGTGTTGGAGGAGTTGCTGAATCCAGGCCGCACGCGCGGCACGTTACGCGCATTCTCGAACCACCGAATCAGCGATAATATTCTCACCGCGCCCGGCGAACAGGACATCACGGCCCACGTGAATTTCACCGAGTTGCGTGTCACTGGTGAACGCGCGGGACTGAAGACGGAATCTTTCACGACGCAGAGCCAATTCCTTACCGGGATCGCGCGGCACCTCTGGGAACGGCGAGGCTCATGGCCGGCGACGCAGGTGCGGCAATTCCAAACGCTCACCCATCCCGAACATCTG
>DATHEW010000260.1:0-3883 GCA_035318425.1 Candidatus Acidiferrum sp.
CTTCGCACGCGGCGCAAAATTGTCCGGCAGCGGATTCCTGCTCTACACGAACTGGGGCGCGAAGCTGGAGCGTGCGTTGATCTCGATGCTGCTCGATCTGCACACGACGCAGCATGGTTACACGGAAGTCTCGCCGCCGTACATGATCAGCCGCGATTGCATGATCGGCGTAGGCCAGTTTCCGAAATTCGAAGACCAGGCTTACGCGGTGCGCGAAGGAAATGACGTCGAGACGCTCGGCAAGTTGTATCTCTTGCCGACGGCGGAAGCGCCAGTCGCGAACATTCATCGCGAAGAAATTCTTTCCGAGAAGCAGCTTCCGATTCGTTACGTCGCTTACAGCCCATGCTTTCGCGCCGAGGCAGGCGCGGCGGGCGTGGGCACGCGCGGGATGATTCGCGTGCATCAATTCGACAAAGTGGAGTTGATCAAAATCGTGAAGCCGGAGGATGGCTACGATGAATTGGAGAAGCTCGTGGCGAACGCGGAAACGGTGTTGCAACTGCTCGGCCTGCATTATCGCGTGATCAATCTCTGCACCGGCGACATGGGCTTCGCGAGCGCGAAGACGTACGACATCGAGGTGTGGGCGCCGGGGCAAGGCAGTTATCTCGAAGTGTCGAGCTGTTCCAACTGCGAAGACTTCCAGGCGCGCCGCATGAACTTGCGATTCAAAACGGAGGCTGGCGAAAATAAATTACCGCACATCCTGAACGGCAGCGGTACCGCGCTCGCGCGATTGTTCGTCGCGCTCATCGAAACGCACCAGCAGGAGGACGGCAGCGTGAACATCCCTGAACCGTTGCGGCCTTATTTGAAGGCGGACAGGATTTCGGCGTGAAAAGGAAAGCTCCAAGCAGCAAGATCCAAGATCCAGAAAAGCTCCAGGCTTCAAGCTCCAATACCGCGCGTTCGAATGCGCCAGCGGTGGCTCGATTGGATATTGGTTTTTGGAGTTTGTCTGGATCCTGGTGCTTGGATCTTGGTGCTTGCCCCGAATGAGAATTCTCGTCGTCAGCAGCGAGCTGCACCCGTACTCCAAAAGCGGTGGCCTGGCTGACATGGTGGGCGCTCTCGCCAAGACCCTTGCGGCGGAAGGTCATCAGGTCGGCGTCGTCACGCCGCTCTATCGCGGTATCCGCGAGAAGTTCCCGGGCATCGAACCGTTCGACTGGGTACTCGACCTGCCGCTCGGTTCCGCGCGCGCGCAAGGAGGCGTGTTCGTGCTCAAGCCTGCTGAGAACCTCACGATCTATTTCATTGATCAGCCTGCGTTCTTCGATCGCGCCTCGCTCTACACCGAACGCGGCGCCGATTACGCGGACAATGCGGAGCGCTTCACATTTTTCTCGAAAGCCGCAGTGAACCTCGCGCGTTATTTGCCGTGGCAACCGGAACTCCTTCACGTTCACGACTGGCAGGCCGGACTCGTGCCGCTCTTCGTGCGCGAACAGGCCGCCCGTGATGGCTGGATCAATCCGCCGCATACGTGCCTGACAATTCACAATCTCGCGTATCAAGGGGTGTTTCCGGCGAGCGCCTACGCTCTCACGAATCTGCCGCCCATGTACTTCAATGCGGAAGGCGTGGAGTTCTACACGTTCATGAATTGCCTGAAAGCCGGGATTGAATTCAGTGACGTGCTCACGACGGTGAGTCCACGTTACGCGCGCGAGATCACGACGGAACAGTTCGGATGCGGACTCGATGGCGTGTTGCGCCGCAGACAGGCGGCGCTCGTCGGCATTCTAAATGGCGTCGATTACGAAGAATGGAACACGACCGCAAATCCTCACCTGCCCAAGCCATTTTCCGCGGATGACGTGAGTGGCAAGACCGAGGACAAACTCGCGCTGCAAAAAGAGGTGGGGTTGTCCATCGATCCCAACATCCCGCTCTTCGCGACGGTCACGCGGCTCGTGGATCAAAAGGGTGTGGACATCCAACTCGGAGCGTTGAACGAAATGCTCGCGGCGAACATGCAATTCGTTTTGCTTGGAAGCGGTTCGCCCGCTTACGAGCAGGCTTACAACGATCTGCAACGACGCTTTCCCAGCAAGGTCGCGGTGAACATTGGTTTCGATCAGGCGCTGTCACATCGCATCGAAGCTGGGGCGGATTTTTTCCTGATGCCTTCGCGCTTCGAGCCGTGCGGGTTGAACCAGATGTATTCGCAACGCTACGGCACCATCCCAATCGTGCGTCGCACGGGCGGACTTGATGATTCGGTGACTGATCTGACCGACAATGAAGAGCGGGCCGATGGGATCAAGTTCAGCGAATACTCTTCGCGCGCGCTGGCCAAAGCAGTGCGCAAAGCGCTCGTGCTCTTCAGCGATGCTGAGTTGCTCGCCTTCTATCGCCGCAACGCGATGCTCGCGGACTTCTCGTGGGAACGCACCGCCGAGGACTACATACGCGTTTATGAAGAGGCATTGTTCGCGCCGCCACTTTCAGACCATGCCCCCGGCATCTTGCCGGGCCAGGGCGTCCGATAAACCAGCAAGCCTTCTCTTCCTGAAGTTCAACCCGGCGAGATGCCGGGGGCACGGTCGCGCAACACGGTCCACCGCAGCATCTCCGCATTCACTTCACCACCATCAAGCTGAATGGCCAGACGTATGCCTGCAATAACACGAGCAGGCCGACGAGGCACGCCAGCACCACGCTGTGGACGAAAACGAAACGCAGAATATTGCCCTCGCCACCGTAGTAATTCGTCGCGGTGCTCGCGACGACGATACTCTGGGCATCGACCATTTTCCCCATTACCCCGCCGCTGCTGTTCGCGGCGCCCATGAGGATTTCGCTGATGCCGGTTTGCCTCGCCGTGATTTGTTGAAGGCTGCCGAAAAGAACGTTGGATGCGGTGTCGCTGCCGGTGAGCGCCACGCCGAGCCACCCGAGAAGTGTGCCGAAGAAGGGATAAAACATTCCCGTATGCGCGAGCGCCAGGCCGAGCGTGGCATCGCTGCCGGAATATTTCGTGACATAGCCAAGCGCGAGCATCGCCGCGATCGTCGCGAGCGAAAATCGGATATGATAAATCGTTTGCGCGTAAGTGCGGAGTAATTGAAGCGGCGAGAATCCCATCACGAACCCAGCGATGAGTCCCGCGATTAAAATTCCAGTGCCGGTAGCGGAGAGCCAATTCACTTCGTACAACGCTTTCTCGGGAGCCGCGTTCGGCGGCGCGACAGGTGGCATGCGCTGGATCTGCTGGTGCAACCCGTGAATTGGAATCGACGGTTTGGTGATCGGAGCGAGATGCAGCTGTGTGCTCGCGAGCAACTGCTGTAAGCGCGGATTGTATTTCTGTTCCTCGCCATTGAGCGCCCATTTCACCTGCGGCTGGCCCCACACGAAAATGAATCCGCTTAAGATGATCCACGGCAACCACGCCGCGAACACCTCGCGCCGCGTGTAAGTCTTCGATGGACCAGTTTCACGAGTCGCCAACTCATCACCCGGCAAGTCTGCGTGCGCATGGGCGAACGCGTCCTTCGGTTTCCAAAAACGCAGCAGCACCACCACGGCGATGATCGAGCAAGCGCCGGAGACGTTGTCCACCAGCCAGGGTCCGTGGAAATTCGACACGAGAAACTGGGGCACAGCGAACGCGATTCCAGCCGTCAGCGCCGCGGGCCAAATGCCGATCATCCCGCGCCAACCCGCGTACGCGCCCACGACCCAGAATGGAATGATGAGCGAGAAGAACGGCAGTTGCCGCCCGACCATCTTGGACAGCGCAAACAAATCCATGCCGGTGATCTGATGCAGCGTCGTGATCGGAATGCCAAGCGACCCGAACGCGACGGGTGCGGTGTTGGCGATCAGCGCGACTGCCGCCGCCTTGATCGGCTTGAAGCCCATCGCCATCAGC